>JAUVFY010000009.1 GCA_030594025.1 Deltaproteobacteria bacterium
CAACCCTTTTACCCTCCCTCGAGGCGCTTATTATAACTTTCATGATCTCCTCCAAGTCCATGGAGGCGCTGTTATGTATCTCCACGCCTTCTTTACACCAGCAGAGGATTTTTTCCTTAACGAGAGAGCCTGTGTATACGACGACGTCTGCCTCCTCGAGAAGACGTTTCCCCTTTACGGTTATGAGCTCAGGGTCGCCCGGGCCGGAGCCCACGAAGTACACGGTCTCAGGTCTTTTCAAGCTCTCTTCTCCTTACTCCTCGGCAACGGGCCTTACAATTATCATGGAAAAATAGTCCACCTTCCGGCCCTTGAGTTTTCTTATATCCTTTACGACCTCCTGGTCGGGCCAGCCGGCCCTGGAGACGAACACAGACCTTTCGGTAAGGCCAAGCTCTTCGATGGTATCCAGTATCTCGTCCATAAAATTGCTTATCTTCATCAAAACGACGGTATGGAAACCGCGAAGGAGCACCCTTATCTCCTTCGTGTTCTTTATGGAGGGCACGATGATGACCCTCTCGTCCGCCTTTGCTATGGGCATCCCGGCAGAAGACGCGGCCGCGCTCACGGAGGTAACGCCGGGTACGACCTCCACTCTTACCCCGGCAAGCCCTTCCGTTACAAGGGGCACGAAGTAGCTGAAGGTGGAATAAAAGAGCGGGTCCCCGACGGTTATGAAGGCGACGTCTTTTCCCTCGGAGAGTCTTTCAATTATTTCTTTTGAAGCCTCCTGCCTTGCGCGCTCAAGGGTCTCCTTATCCCTCGTCATGGGAAGCACGAGTTCAAAGACCTCTTTACCTTCAAGCCCCACGGCCTTTTCAACGACCGTGAGTGCCAGGCTTTTTCTTTGTTCCCTGGATTTGGGTACCGCTATCGAAGGGGCGGCTTTAAGGACCCGTAGTGCCTTTAGCGTTATGAGCTCCGGGTCCCCGGGGCCCACGCCCACCCCGTAAAAGGTCCCTGTCTTTTTAGAATCTTTTTCTTTCATGGTTTCCTTGCGGAAATTATGAATACCGGGTTTCCTGCGCTCAGAAGGTCCAGCCCGCCGACCGGTTTTGTCCTCGAAAGGCTCACCTCGACCACCTCCCAGCCCCAGCCGCGTCTTTTAAAAAAAGCTGCCGCCGAAGAGAGCGTGTCAATGGTCACCGCGTTTATAACCACTATGCCCCCTTTTTTAACCCTCTGCGATACGTAATTTAGAATACCGGATAGTCCCCCTCCGCCACCTCCCCCTCCACCACCTATGAAGACCCTGTCGGGTGCGGGTAAACCACCGCCTTTGAGGCACCCCGGGGCAGTTCCAGGGATTATCATCATATTTGTCACATTGAACCTTCTTATATTCTCCTCGATATCCTTTACCCTCTTCTTATCCTTTTCAACGGCATAGACCGTGCCTCTGGAGGCGATCCGCGCCGCCTCCACGGCTACAGAGCCCGAGCCGGAGCCGATATCCCAGATGACGCCTTTTCTTTCCAGACGCAGCTTCGTAAGCACTATTACCCTTACCTCCTCCTTGGTAATCATCCCGCCCGAGCGGCTGAACTCCCTGTCAGGTATGCCGAAGAGGTAATCGGGCGGGGCCATGGGTCCCTTTTCTTCGGATCTTTTATCCCTTATTAAAACCATTATGTTAAGGGGGTCGAAGCTTCGGCGGGCCACCGTCTTTAACGTCCCCCTTATGATCCTTTCCTTTTTCGTTCCCAGTGCCTCGCAGACGTAGACCGTGTAGCCGCTTGCGCCCCTTTTAATCAGCTCCCTTGCTATCCGCCCGGGGGTATTTACCGGGTCGGTAAAGACCGCCGCCTTGACTGAGCTTATAGTCTCTTCTACTACCCCTTCGAGCCCCCTACCCCCCCTGCCCCCCTTTCCGTGCACGCTCAGGACCTTACAACCGTTCCAGCTCTCCTTTATCCTCGCGAAGGCCTCCTGGACTGGGCTCACGTTTGGAATTATGCGAACCTTTTTCTTTCCGAACCTCTTCAAAAGGAAATCCGCTATACCGAAGAGCGAGGGGTCTCCGGTTGCAACGACAACCGCGGGATTCCGGCTCTTTTCCTTTTTTACCTTTTTTAAATAACCATCGATGGTACGGGCCATGCGCGCGAGGTCCGCCCCTATGGCTACCTTCCTGCCCTTGAACTCCGGGAACTCCTCGAGGTGCCGTGCCCCGCCGGCAAGGAGCCCCGCCCTCTCGATAGTTTTTAGCGAACTCTCTGAGAGACTCTTCCTTCCTGTGAGTCCGATGCCTATTACGTAGAGCATACTTTTAAACCTTTTAAACCTTAGCCACTATCTCCTTTTCATAACCCGCAAGTATGCAGCTTACATTGAACCTGCCGCCCGCGAGCTTACGGGCGTTTTTCTTTACGCGCCTCAAGATTTCATTAAAAATATCTTCCGGCCCTTCGCTCTTCAGGATTAAAAACACCTCCCGAGCGGTGTTGGCCGAAAGGATTTTTTTAATTATCCTCCCCTGGGCCCCGGCATCTTCTGCGATTCTGGCAAGGAACCTTAAATCCACCCTTGATTTCGTGTAATGCGTGTCCGGGTGCCCTGCTGCGAGCTTGGTGAGCTTTGCGAACTGGCCCGCAAGGGTGACCTTTTTAATCTTCTTTCTCTGGGAGGCCTCCATGAGGGCAAACCCCACATGGTCGCCCGTGAGTATGAAGGCCGGCGGCGGAAGTTTTTTCGGAAGCCCCTCTATAGCCTTTTCGCTGGACCTTCCCGTGGAAAAAACTACCTCATCGAGCCCCTGCGCTACTGCTATATCGAGTGCGCACCTTATGGACTCTTTGTATGCGTCAAGTGAAAAGGGCACCACGACCCCGGTGGTGCCGAGTATGGAAATCCCGCCCACAATGCCGAGGCGGCGGTTCAAGGTCTTCCTCGAAAACTCCCTTCCACGGGGCACTGTTACTGTTACAACAAGGTTGGCGTTGATACCGACTTCTCTTGTAACCTCCCTCAGCGCCCCTCTTATCATCTTCATGGGCACGGGGTTTATCGCGGGTCGCCCTTTAGAAACGGCAAGCCCGGGCCTCGTAACCACCCCCACGCCCTCGCCACCTTTTATATTTATAAAGTTTCTCGGGCCCTCACCTTTAAGCTTCACTTCCGAGACTATCTCCGCGCCGTTCGTAACGTCAGGGTCGTCACCTGCATCCTTTACGACCGTTGCCGCGGCAGACTTGCCTTTGACCTTGATCTTTTTTATCTTAACTGTTAACGGGCTTCCAGTGGGAAGTGTAACTGATACCCTTTTCGGCCGCCTGCCAATAAATAGCGCTATTGCGGCGGCCTTTGCTGCCGCCGCGGCGGCGGTGCCCGTGGTAAAACCGCTCCTTAGACGTTGTTTTTGCTTAAAGCCCAAGACTTTTATCCATGAACGAGGTATCTAAAGAACAATTAAAACCCCCCCTTTTTTTTATCTCCCAGGACTTCTTATCCATAAAAGAGGCTTTTTATCGGTCAATTAAATATCAATTCAATTAAAACCCTTTTTCCATAAGGCGCCCAGGAGTGTACCCATGACGAGCGAAAGAAGAAAACCCTGAAGGGTAGCCATCAATTCTTGATGGTACCTCCAGGGAGAGGCCCCGGAAAGCACAACCCCGCCGATACGAAGCACCAGCCAGAGGCCTACGGAGACAACGACTGCCTTCAAAAGTAAACTTTTAAAAGGCAGTATCTTATGCGTGGCAGCCAGTAACCCCCCGGCCACTACCCCGTAAACGGCCCCTCCCGTTGAAAAGGCCAGGATGTTAACGAGAAGGGCCTTCTCAGAGACAAATACCCCGGTAACCGTGTTTACGGCCATGGCGAGCCATCCCCAGAGTATGCCGGCCAAGAGTCCCGCGACTATACCCCTTTTCCAATCAATGCCGGTTAAATTCATCGAGCGGTCCTTGCCTTTTTCGTTAAAAGCTAATGACAGGGCATGCCGATTACGTGCCTGAAGTCGTGGAAGGCGTCGTGCACGCCGGGCACGATCGAGTCCAGACCGTAGCTTATAATAACCAGCGAGAAGGCAAGCCCCACTATCAGAACCGCCGGCAGGAGGCCCCTTACGAGACTCGTTTCATTGGTAAATACTCTTTCCATTTCAACCTCCTTTTGTTTTTTTGTTTTCTTTATGTGAGTTTATTTACATCCCATACTTTTATACTTGAAACTTCAAACCTATTCGTGCTCGTCGTGGACGGAGAAAGGCCCGTGGCTGTGGCTGTGGACGGTCTCGCCGTGGCGGTGCGCGTGTTCGTGTATGAGGTTAGCGCTCAAAAGGAGCTCCTTGTTGCCCATTATCTCGATACTCTTCCCGTCGGCGACGATTCTATGGGACTCGTCGAGCACCACGGTCCTTTCGGCCACATCCTCGGCGAGGCTCAGGTCATGGGTCGCTATTACGAAGGTCTTTTCAAGCCTCTTTAATTCTTCGAGTAACTTGATGAGCCATACCTGGGTCCTGGGGTCCAGCCCGTTCGTGGGCTCGTCAAGGAGAAGTATCTCCGGGTTTACGGCGAGGACCGATGCGATGGCTACCTTTTTCTTCTCTCCCGCGCTCAAGGTGTGCGGGGGCCTGTCGCTCACGTGCGATAGCCCGAACATGTCCATGACCTCGCCGGTCCTCGTTAAAACCTCTTCGGCTGCGAGGCCGAGCTGCAGGGGGCCGAAGGCCACCTCGTCGTGGACCGTGGGGCTGAAGAGCTGCACGTCCGGGTCCTCGAAGATAAAGCCCACCCGAGCTCTGAAAGAGCTCCTGGAGGCACATTCCTCGGTAAGGGGCTCCCCGCAGAAACTCACCCGGCCCGCGGAGGGGAAGTAAAGCCCGTCTAAGACCTTGAGGAGCGTAGATTTACCGGAGCCGTTGGTACCCAGGACCGAAAGGCACTCCCCCTTTGTTACCGTGAGGTCGATCGCTTTAAGCGCCGGGACCTTGCCATAGTGGTATTCGACCCCTTCAAGCCTGTAGATCTCGTCGTTCATAATTTTTTTCGTCGCTATACCCCCAGGGCGATGAAGAATAAAAATGAGGTAAAACCGAGCCAGAGATAATCCCTGCCGGAAAGGTTTTTTTCCTCAAGGGTTTTAATTTTGCCTTTGAAACCCCTCGAGGCCATGGCCATGGTCACCTCTTCGGAGATATTGATGGACCTTTGAAGAAGAAACGCCACCCTCCCGGCAAACCAGCCCTGCGAGCCCTTAAGGGCCGTCCTGCTTATGGTCCGGGACTTCCTGGAGAGGGTCGAATCCTCCACCGTCTTGAGGAGTATCAATATGTACCTGAAGGTCATAAAAAGGGCCGTTATGAAAAACCCGGGGACCGACAGCCCTTTAAGGCCCCTGAAGAGGTCCGCCTCTTTCGTCGTGAGGAAAAGCAGCGCTACAAAGGAGACCATTACAGAGACCCTTACCAGAAGACGCAGCCCCACCTCGACCCCCTCGACTGTCATCGCGATACGATAACCCGCGACGGTGAAACCGACTATTTCGCTACCCGGGGTAATGAAGCTGAAAAAGGCCGGGATAACAAGGATACCGGTAAAAAGGGCCGGTGGCAAGACCCTTTTTAAAAGGCTTGGGCCGTCAACTTGAGAAAGACGCATAATGGCCGCCGCGACCAGGGCAAGCACGAGGAGCGAGAGGATCTTTTCCATGAAGGCCGCGGAAACGACGAGTATAATTATGCCCCCTGTACGTGCCCGCGCCTCTATTGCCTGGAGCATACCCTTTCTATGGGAGTACTCGTGGGATTCGAGGACCTCTTTCATGAAACCAGTCACCGCTCCGAGGTTCTTCTCCACGAAGCCCTCGGTCTGGCCGCCGCCCCGGGCCGGGCCCGGCGGGGTGGTCTCCGCGCCGAACCATGCGGGTATCTTCATCTCCTTTGCCATGGCCTCCCCAATAGATATATGACTGTAACGACGGCGATGCTTCCTAAAAGGGCCGAAAGAATGTATGCCAAGACATTACTTATACCGCCCATGCCGTATCCGGGCATGACCCCCTTCCAGGCCCCGGCGAGTCTTTGCATCCCTTCGGGGACATACCCCACGAGGGTCTTGACCTCTTCTACACCCCATTCGCCCCAGGGGGTGCCCGCTGCCAGGAGCCCCAGGGGGGTAAGTATTATCATTATAATGAGTGCCGCCCAGAGGGGCCTCGTGGAAAGTCTCCCCCTTTCGACCACGAGCTCCTCGTTGGTCCTGAAGACATAGGATACTATCAACGCCGTTCCGAGCCCCTCTATGGGTCCCAGGAAAAGTAGATGCGGGACCATCATCGCCGGAACGGCTATTGCGAGCGGGTAGGGTGCGTAAAGGGGTCTTCCGTCAAGAGTCTGTTCGAGGGCGGGCTGGACTCCCAGCTCTACCGCCGCCGCGAGGGCTGCGATATTAACGGCCACGTAACCTGAAAGAAACATCGCGGCCCACCTTCTTTTCGGGGTGGGCTCGCCCGAGGCCGCCAGCCGGTAGATTAAGTAGCCCGAAAAACTCATGATGAAGGCCATGTTAAAACAGTTCGCGCCGAGCGCGGTGATGCCCCCATCGCCGAAGAGCATCGCCTGGAGCGCAAGAGCGATGCTTAGGGCAACGGATGCGGCCCAGGGTCCGACGACTATGGCCACGACCGCCCCGCCCACCATGTGCCCTGTGGAGCCCCCGGGTATGGGGATATTGAACATCATTACGACGAAGGTAAAGGCCGCGGCCAGGGCGATGAGCGGCAGCCGCTTTATCTTGAGGGCCTTGTCGAGCCTCCTGGAGCTCACGAGCCATACTGGGAGCATGGCCGCATAAAGGGCGATACAGGTCCTGGGACCCAGGTAACCGTCGGGTATATGCATTGGGGGGGGTTCTCGTTAAGCTCCTTTGCGCACCTCAACGAGGCCCGCCTCTATAACGAGGGCGTTGACTATGGAAACTGCAACGGGTGTACCGCCCTTTCTGCCGACACATGTTATGAATTCGCAGCCCGAGCGCATGAGCTCGGCCTTTGACTCCTCGGCCCCCACAAAACCCACGGGCACGCCCACGACGAGCGCCGGGCGGGCCTCGCCCTCATTGATGAGCCTTAAAACCTCCCTCAGCGCCGTCGGGGCGTTACCGACGACCGCGATACCGCCGTCGATGAACCTTGCACCCTTGCGCATGGAAAAGGCCGTTTTCGTCACACCCGCTTTACGGGCCTCACGCGCAACATCCCTGTCAGAAGAAAAGCAAAAGACCCTGCCCGGAAAGCCACCGCTTCTTATGCCGGCCTCGACCATCCTTACATCCGTTACTATGTTACGACCCTCCTTTAATGCCCTTACCCCGGCCCATGGGGCAGCCGGGCTGAAGCGAAGCGTCGCCTTGTAATCAAAATCGGCCGTTGCGTGTATAACCCTTTTTACCACGGCACTCTCGAGGGGAGAGAGACCCAATTCTCCGAGCTCTTTTTCTATGATGCCGAAACTCTCGGCTTCTATGGGGTGCCTCGGAAGATGCGGCGGGTGCGGTCTTTCTTCCAACCCCTCGGCCCTCTCAATCCTTTCGATTGCCACATCGACGAGCTTGGGATGGAACCCGAGGGTGGGTGCGACAGTGAGGTCAAGGCGGGGATACCTTTTTTTTGCATCATCAAGAAGCCGCGGCAGGTCGTTCCGTATATGCGAGCCGGTATAAAGAAAATAAGGGGCGATTATGACCTCTTCTGCTCCGTCGCGGACTATAATGTCGAGGGCCGAGAGAAAATCAGGCTCTTCGAACTGCAAGAACGCGGGTTGAACCCGGGCATAGCCGCCGGAGGCCTCGATAGAGAGCGCCACCTCTTTTAAGACCCGGTTGGCCTCGCGTACGGGGCTTCCGTGCCCGAGAAGAAGCACCGCTTTCCTGGTACAGGGACCTGGCAATGTCACGGAGAGATTACCCTTCTAAATTAAAAAATTTAAAAAATTTAAAAGTTAAAAAATGAAATAAAAAAAACCTCTCTTCGACCGAAAAAGAGAGGTTTTAAAGACCGGGAACCTTTATCAGCCCTCACCTTCTTTACCGTCGAAGAATTGCGTGAGGCTAATCGGGGTAGGTCTCCTGACTCACGGTTCGTCCTACTCTCCCGGCCTTCCCAGCCTTGCGGCCAGTGGCCCGAATGAGATTTCGTCCCCGTTCACAGTGGCGGGTCCGTTCCCGATTCCCTGCCCTTTCTGTAGACAAAGAGCAGGCCACGGGATTCCCTTTTAAATCCCCATTGAGGGGATCTCCCCGATAGACTTACGGGCTATATATTTACATTAAACAACAAGGGTGTCAAGTTGTAAAAAAGGGGCCATGGCTCTGTTTTAACGACCGTCATGGCCGAAGCATGTCGGGTGCAGACTGGTTGAAACACTCACAAGGGAATTTCGTTTAATTTTAACTTAAGTAAAAAAGGCCCCGCTAAAGTAAAACTCTCTAACGGGGCCGCAAGTCGAAAAAGGGTTCTAACCGGATTAGCTCTTTTAAACAGCTTCAGGGGAGCTAATCTGCCTCTCTTCGGTAATCTTCTTGAGCTTCTTAAGCGCCTTTGCCTGTATCTGCCTTACCCTCTCCCTTGTAACGCCAAAGAGTTTTCCCACCCTCTCAAGTGTCTGGGGCTCGCCGTCGAAGCCGAACCTCAATTTTAAAATCCTGCTCTCGTTGGGGTCGAGCATGGTGAGCCACTGCCTTATCTCCCCGGCCCTCTTCTCGGCGTCCACGACGTCAAAGGGAAGAGGGAACTTGTCGTCCTCGAGCTTGTCGAGGAGCACCTGGTCGGTCTGCTCGTTTATGGCGGCGTCGAGTGAATAGCTCTTCCTCGATATGGTCTTGAGTTTCGTTACATACCGCTCTGTAACGCCCATCTTGTCGGCAACCTCCACAATGCTGGGCTCCCGGTTGAGCGTGCCCTTGAGCTCCCTGGTGGCCCTCATCATCCTGGAAAGGTCGCTCGTTACGTGAATGGGCATGCGCACTATCTTGGACTGGTTTATTATGCCCCTCTCTATTGATTGTCTTATCCAGTACGTGGAGTAGGTGGAGAACTTGCAGCCCTTGGTGGCCTTGAAACGCTCTACAGACCTTATGAGCCCTATGTTCCCCTCCTCTATGAGGTCCTGAAGCGGGAGCCCCCGGTAGATGTAACGTTTTGCGATGTTTACGACGAGGCGCAGGTTGGCCTCTATCATCTGCTTTCGGGCCTCCTTGTTCCCCCGGGCTATCCTCCAGGCGAGCATCCTCTCCTGGTCGGGCGTCAGGAGGGGGTGTTTCTTGATATTGTTGAAATAGGCTTTTATCGAGTCAGTTGATGCAGTGGGTTCGCTGCCTTTTTTACCTGTCTCTTTTCTCTCTACGGGGTATTTATTGCGTATCGCTTGCTTTACGTTTTTCATCTTTTCTCCCTTCCATTATAAAGATGACTAATTATTAAAGCAGCTCACCCTCTCGTTCGAGCCTCAAGGTCGTTTCACGACCGGGGGCCTGAACTAAAAAATTAAAAGATTAAAAGTGTTCCGACGCATAAGCCTCGAGTCCTTCCTGGTCGGGCTTCATTCCCTCGTCGCCCTTCTTCCAGTTCGCCGGGCATACCTCGCCGTGCTTTTCGCTGAACTGTACGGCATCGAGGACCCTCAAGACCTCGTCAACGTTCCTGCCCAGGGGAAGGTCGTTAATGGTTATGTGACGGAGTTTTAATTGCTTGTCTATAATGAACAGACCCCTCAAGGCTATCCCCGGTTTTTCAAGGAGCACACCGTATTTAGCGGATATAGACTTGTCGAGGTCCGAGACGAGGGGATAGGCAATGTCGCCTATGCCCCCCTTCTTCCTGGGGGTATTCCTCCAGGCGATGTGGGAATAGGGGCTGTCAACAGAAACACCTATAACCTCGGTGCCCCTTTCCCTGAACTCCTCTATCCTGTCGCTTATGGACAGGATCTCCGTCGGGCAGACGAAGGTGAAATCAAGCGGGTAGAAAAACAGCACTATGTATTTACCCTTGAAATCGGAGAGTTTCATTTCCTTTATGGAGCCGTCCGGCATGACCGCCTGGGCCGTAAAATCCGGTGTCTCTCCCTGGATCCTTGCTTCTGACATCTTCTGTTACCTCCTTTGTTTTATCTATTAAATTTCCTTTGAAATCTATGAACGGCAGTTTTTACATATGCCGAAAAAATGCACGTGGTTGCCCGTGGCGATGAACTCTTGCTCTACCTCTGCGGGGAGCCTCAACGCCGTTGAGTAATCCGCGAAGACATCTCCTATCTTCTTGCAGATGATGCAAACTATATGGTGATGGGGGTTGATGTTGGGCTCGTAGTGCTTTCTCTCGGGGTCTATGGTGATCTCAACAATCTCTTTTCTCTTTTTAAGGGCCTCGATGGTGTTGTAAACGGTGGCAAAAGATACGGTGGGATACCTCTTTTTGACATCCCTAAATATGTCCTCGGCGCTCGGATGATTGTCGGAACCCTCAAGGTACTCAAGGATGGCTATCCTCTGGGGAGTCATCTTGAAACCCCTGCGGCCGTATTTCTGTAGAACCTTTCTCATATTAAAACCATTTCATATTTAGAAGCATTCTTAACCTTGAACCAATATAGAATATTCTGGCAACCCTGTCAAGTGTTTTTTTTATCTTCCGTTGGGCATCATTTGGCCGCGCTCTTAGGCCCTTGACAACGGAAATTGTAACAATTGTAGCTCAGGCTTACTTGATTTCCGCCATATTAAGTGGAATAATTAGTGCCGTATTTCAAGGAGACTGAGGCATGCTCTATTCGATCGTGCACATAATACACGTACTCGGCGTGATACTGTGGATAGGCGGGCTCGCTTTTATAACGATAATCGTTTTCCCGACGTTATTGAAGACAACGGACCCCCTCCAGAAAGTGCTCCAATTTCAAAGGATAGAACACCGGTTCGCCCCCCAGGCACGTCTCTACAATCTCGTTGTGGGGATCTCCGGGTTTACGATGATGTTCGGGATGGGCTGGCATCAGATACTCTTTACACCCCAGGGCGTGCCCCTTATGTTCATGCTCATTGTATGGGTCTTCTGGGCGGTGATGCTCTTCGGCCTCGAGCCCCTCGTTATTAAGAGGATGCTCGACAGGATGGCGAGCTCCGGTGAAGAGATGGACATAGACGGCGTTTTCAGAAGGATGAACAGGCTTCACTGGGTGATGCTTGTAATTTCCCTTGCAGCCTCTGCCGCGGGGGCAGTGCTTGTCCACGGCCCGAGGCTTTTCTAAGTTCTATTCGCCTATTACGAATCTTCCGCTTGCCGTCTGCGGGCACCCCTCCAGGGCGAGCAAGGCCCTCTTTATCCTGGGCCCGCACGAGTATCCCCCGATATCGCCGGAAGATAAGATGACCCTGTGGCAGGGGACTATTATGGGTACGGGGTTTTTCCCGCAGGCACCCCCCGCGGCCCTGGCCCCGTGTGTTCTTCCGGCTCTTTCTGCGACCCAGGCGTAGCTCCGTACCTCGCCGAAGGGTATCTTCCTCAAGACCCCCCATACGGCCCTGGCGAAGTCCGTGCCCCGGAGGTCGAGCGGGAGGTCGAAGGTGACTTCTTTGCCCGAAAAGTACTTATCAAAGAGCCTGAAAACCGGTCTTAAAAAACCCGGCGCATCGTCTACCGGAAGCCCGTACATACCCTTCAAGTTTTCGATAAAAAAGTCCCTCTTAAGGCCGATGGAGACCCTGCATATCCCGCGCTCCGTTGCGGCCACAAAGACAGGGCCCAGTGGGGAGCTGTATTCGCCGAAACGCGTAAGTCCCATATCCTGGAGAAACATCTACCTTTATGATATGAGTTTCATATTTGTACGCCCTGTAACTATTGAAGAAAAATAAAAAAAAGGGGAGAAGAAGGGGGGAATTTATCTTTCAGAGAGACATGAAAGTTCACGCCTAACAGATACCCGAAAGCACGTCCTACCTTTCAGCTCTGGCAACGAGGGTGCCCTTTTCGGAAAGTCTTGCGATTATATCCTCTGCCAGGGCCCTGAACCTGGGCATATCCTCCTCGGTTATCTTTCTCCTGGACGAGGACTTAACTCTTAAGGGATTCGTATACTTGCCCCTTACGATCACCTCGTAATGGAGGTGGGGGCCGGTGGAGCGGCCGGTAGAGCCCACGTATCCGATGATATCACCCTGGCGTACCCGTTTTCCCGGCTTCATGCCCTTTTTTATGCGCGAGAGGTGGCCGTAAGCAGTGGTATACTTTTCGTTGTGCCTTATCTTTATATACTTCCCGTAACCCCTCTTCCAGCCCGCAAAGACGACCTTGCCGTCGCCCGAGGACTCGACCGGGGTTCCCCTGGGGGCCGCATAGTCTATACCGTGGTGTGGCAGGTGTTTTTTAAGTATCGGATGGAACCTCTTCTTGGTGAAGTAGCTCGATATCCGGCGGTACCTCAAGGGGGACTTAAGCAGCGTCCTCGAAAGCGAGTTTCCCTGCTCGTCATAGTAATTGCCCCTGCCCTTTTCGTCCTCGAAGTATACGGCCCTGAAAACCCTGGACGAGTTCGTAATCTCGGCTCCGAGAATCCGGCCCGTGCGTACGGGCAGGCCGTCTATGTAAAGCGTTTCATAAAGGATAGTGAAGGAATCGCCTTTTCTTATATCGAGGGCGAAGTCCACGTCCCAGGCGAATATGTCGGAAAGGGAGTGTACTACGGTCGGTTCGAGACCGAGCCTTACACCCGCCTCGTAAAGAGAGTACTCGATTGTGCCGTTTACGAGCGTGGGCTTGACGACATGGGGCACTTCGAACCTCTCTGCCCTCCAGCCGTCCTCCGAGCTGTTATCCTTCTCTATAAGGAGCCCTTTGAGGTCCGTGTAGCGGTATTCTATCCTTTCCGGTTCGCCGTCGACAATCTGTACAAAAAAGATATTTCCCTTCTGGAGATAACCGAGATCGTATACGTCCTTCGACTTCCTTGCTATAAGAAGTATCTCCTCGGGCTCGACCCCTATCTGGGACATGATGGAGTAAAAGGTGTCTTTATCCCTGACGGTGATCTGCTTGAGTTCGGGAGGCTCGGGGATGGGGATTTCGAGTTCTTGCTGTACATTAAGACCCTTCTGGGAAGACGCCTCGGGACTGATAAAAAGCAGGAGATAGGATACGATGGAGAGGAAAAAAAAGAGAGCTACGACCAGCGGGCTGAAAAACCGCTTCTTGCGGTATCTTCTCGGGTCATTCAGTCGGTGATACAAGTTATCTCACTCTCCTTCGAAGATGGCCCTGAATCGACATACGGCAATAGAAGCCGATAGGCAAATCCTGAATATATTAAAATAAATGATCTATGATGTCAAGGTGTTAATTCAGGAGGGCGTGTTTGGGTCTTTAAGACCCGACGTGAAAAGTTATGCAAATACGGGCACTTAGCCTTTTAGTCCATCAAGGTAATATGGCAGGCGGTGCACAGGTCCAGCTCGGTCATTCTCAGCCTGAATTTATGATCGCCGCTATGTGGCGTGTGGCAGGTAACGCAAAGCATTACATCGCCCTCGTAAAGCGGCATGTCAACGGGTTTCTTGGCCTTCTTCCAGGTGAGCCTGCCCGTTGGATGAGACGTCTTTCTGTGTATCCTGCCCTTGTGGCAGCCATCGCTCAGGCACGCGTCAATCCCCCTGAATTGAAATTCGGCAAAACCAGGCCAATGAGGGCCTCCCCTCGAACGCTCATCCCTCTCCACAGCCTGTCCAATATCCAAGACCGCGGTCGTCTTTTTGTTGCTTTTCCATAACAAGGCCGTCTTCTGGCCGATCTTTAAAACACGTACCCCCCTGACGTTGGGCCAAGCATCTGACTCCACAATTTTGCTGGAGAAGGGGACTTTAACCTCCACGGTTAAACCCTCGGACCTGGAGGTGTTGCCGAAGGGGTCTTCGGAGATGGCGCGGAAGATATAGTTCCTGCCCGGCAAAAGCCCGCCCACGGTAATTCTGTGGTCCGTTACATATTGGTTATCATTGGAAATCTGGATTAAGGATGCGCCGGGAAAACCGTATTCGAGGGTCGATATGGAATGCTCGTTCGTATCCCAGGCCAGGCTCGCCGAATAGAATATTCCTTTCCTGAGCTCCTCCACCCTGAAGTCCGAGATCGTGGGAGCCGTGTTATCGTTATACATGGTTTTACTGACAGTCTCCGGGGTGAACCTTAACTCGCTCGATACGGCCTGCTTGCCGGAGCTGTCCCTCACCCTGATCCTGACACTGTAGGTGAGCCTTTCATCAACATCGAGAAACACCATGCTATCCATTGTGCTGGTTACCATGGAGATTTTCTTCTCAGTACCTGTCTTCACCTGCTTGATATGGCACCTCCTGCAATCCCTCTTCGCTCCGGGATGTATGAACTTTTGCTTGTTCATCTCCAGGAAGGTCTCCAGATGGCATCCCACGCATCCCGACTCCTTAAGCTGTACCATAGCGGTAACGGGCATGGACGTATCATCAAAGAGCTGCGTTACCTGCTCCTCGGGCACGCTTACCGGTTTGTCGAGGGACCACACGTGACGCACTGTAGTGCCGGACCCGCCCTCCAGCAAAACCACACCGGGCACGGAAGGTGAAGCGCTCCTTGCGTAGACCCTTCCGCTTATGGCTACTATTTCGGTGCCGGCTTCGGTGATGGATATTATAAATTCAGTGCCCCTCACCTCCGCAAAGGCCGTACGGGTCTCCACCTGGAACTTCGAGCCCTTGCCGCTGAACCTCCGTGCCACCAGGGCCCGCAACTTGCCTTTTAGAAGTTTCAAATGAGCGAACCTTTTCCGTTTTTCCTCCTCAAGGGAAAATTCCTTTATCTCGAGCCTCGACTCTTCGCCAACGCTCAGAATACTGTCGTCGTTCAAAAGTATCTTGGCCCTGGCATCTCCGGTGGTAACAATGAGGTCGTTCGTGAAGACCCCCTCTATCCCGCTTACGGTTACACCCACGTCCTCATCCTGATGGTACACGAACACGTCACCGGACCATGCAACAACGGCCCCTATCGGCACATTCCTCTTAGCGGCATATATAAGGGTGGACGCTGGAAGGGCAAGGATTATTAAAGCTATGGTGATTGTCCTGTAGCTGAACACGTTAACACACGATACGGTCTATGAGCTTCGGTCGAAAAAACGATTTAACACCTGTCTTTAAACCCTGGTCGTTAAAAGAACCGTTTAATCCCGGGCCCTCTCCGGGAAAGGCGTATAACGCTCCCCCCTGAGCCCCGTATACTTCTGCGTGGGACGGTATATGCGGTTGGTCCTCAGCTGCTCAAGCCAGTGCGCAAGCCACCCGGAGACCCTTCCCATGGCGAATATGGGCGTGAAGAGTTCCGTGGGGATGCCTATGCCCTTGAAGACTATCCCTGAGTAGAAGTCAACGTTGGGGTAGAGTTTTTTGTGCCCGAGTTTTTCATCGACGACCTTGTCGACCTCCTCGGCCACCTCGAGCAGTTTTTCGTCGGTCCTCTGGTCAAAGAGCTTGTGGGCATAGCCCTGAAGGATCTTTGCCCGCGGGTCCCTGGTCTTGTATACCCTGTGGCCTATACCCATTATCTTTTCTTTCCTCTCGAGCTTTCCGTCTATATAGGGGCGGACTTTCTCCCTTGTGCCTATCTCTTCGAGCATCTCAATTACCGCCTCGTTCGCCCCGCCGTGCAAGGGCCCCGAGAGCGTGCCTATGGCAGAGGAGACGACGGTGTAGGGGTCGGCCAGGGTCGAGCCGACGACGCGGGCGCTGAACGTAGAGGCGTTCATCGTATGGTCCGCATGGAGCAAGAGGACCACGTCGATTATCTTCTCCGTAAACTCATCCGGCTCCTTTTCGAAGAGCATGTAGTAGAAGTTCGCCGGGAATGAAAGGGTGTTGTCGGGCTGTATGGGGGCGTCGCCGTGACGGAGCCTGTGGCATGCCGCCACGATGGTAGGCAGCTTCGCTATGAGCCTTACGATGGACTCGTAACGCACCCGCTCGTCAAGGGTGTTCCTTGCCGGGTAGTACATGCCCATGGCCGAGGTCGTGGCCTGGAGGTAGTCCATGGGGTGACCCCCCTCGGGCAGGTATTCCATCATCCTCAGTATCTTGAGCTTGAGCCTCGTATGGAAGGTTATGTCCTTTTTGAACCTTTCGAACTCCCGAGCGGTGGGAAGGCGACCGAAGATAAGAAGGTAGGAGACCTCGAGAAAGGTGCTCTTTTCGGCCAGTTCCTCTACGGGGATGCCCCGGTATTCCAGAACACCCTTTTCACCGTCAATGAAGCTTATGGCGGACTCGGCGGCAGGGATCCCTTCGAGTCCGGGCACAACATCCACTCTCTCTTCCAACCTGCACCTCCGTTAACAAATATTAATTATAAGCTGATATGCCTTGAAAATCAAACCTTTTAAGGGGGTTTGACAAAGGACGAGGGGGATGTATAATTGAAAATCCAGGGGTTTTTAAATATTCTGCGAAAGCTGTGCTGATGTTTTCAATATTTTAAAAGGAGGCGCGATGAAGAGGCTCATTATTCCCCTTGCCCCGGGCTTTGAAGAGATTGAGGCCCTCGCTGTGGTGGATATCCTGAGGAGGGCCGGCGTGGAGGTTACCACGGCCGGGACGGTCGAAGGCCCCATAGAGGGAAGAAACGGGATAAAGGTCATCGCCGATACCACGATGGACGAGGTAAAGGCATCGGGGTTCGATATGATAGTCCTTCCAGGAGGGGCGAAGGGTACGGAAAATCTGAAAAACGACCCCCGGGTAAAAAAGTTAGTCCAGGAGATATTCGAAAGCGGCAAGTTCACAACGGCCATATGCGCCGCGCCCACCGTGCTCTCGGCCATAGGGGTCACGAAGGGCCGTAGGGTTACGAGCCACCCCACCGTAAGAGACGAACTCACGAGGGAAAATGTCCTCGACGAAAGGGTCGTCGTGGACGGTAAGATTGTAACGAGCCAGGGCCCTGGAACTGCCATAGAGTTCGCCTTCAAGCTCGTGGAGCTCCTCGTGGGAGAGGAAAAGGCCCGTGAGGTCAACCGGGG
>JAUVFY010000044.1 GCA_030594025.1 Deltaproteobacteria bacterium
TAAAGCTTACCCTTTCTGAAGACCTGCCTGGACGGAAACGGTTTTTTAACCTCTTCTTTTCCAAATACCTTGACTTCCTTTTTCGGAGGCGCTTTTTTGAGCTCCGGTTTTGCGGCGGCCTTCTCTCCGGGCACGGCCTTGGGGGCCTTCTCCCCGGCCTTGGCGGGCTTAGTTTCAGCCTTTGCCCTGGCCACAGCCTTCTTTTTAACCGCAGTCACCCCCTTCCTGGCAGTAGCTTTCTTAGGCTCCTTCCTGGCGGTCTCCGCCTTTGCCCCAGCCTTCTTTCTGGCCGTAGTTTTCCTGGCCGCTGCCTCTTTAGGCTTCTTCTCCTCAACCTTTGCCTCGGCTTCTTCTTTAACCTCAGCCTCCGGCTCAGGAGCCTCCTTCGCCTTTTTCTTGGCAACGGCAGAAGCGCCCTTCGACCTCCTCCGTATAACGGCGGGTTTTATACGCTTCTCTTCTATCTCGACAGTTTCAGTTGTATCTTTTTTCTCAACCATTGTTAAAACCTACCCTGTGCCCTTTAAAAGGCGCCCCTTCCTTATGGTTTTTACCAGTTCCAGAAGCCCTTGTTTATCCGGTTTTTTTACACTCTGCCTTAAGGCCCTCGAAAATGGGTCCTTCTTTTTGTATGCCGCATCAACGCAGCTCGTAGAGGGACAGAGGTAACCACCCCTTCCCGGGAGCATGCCTTCAGGGTCCGGTTTAACGAGCCCGTTCCTGGTAACAAACCTTAAAAGTTCGCCCTTTTCCCGTACAAGCCCGCATCCGATGCAGGTTCTCCTGGGCATCAGCTCTTGCCGTACTCAGTAGCGGCATTCAGTATCTTTTCGGCCTTCTTCTTTCCTATACCCTCGACCTTCTCAAGCTCTTCGACCGATGCCCCGAGGATTTCGCTTATGGACTTATAACCTGCATCAACGAGCGCTTTGGCTGTCTTGGGGCCAACGCCCTCGAGCGATTCAACGCTATCCCGGGGCCCTTCGGCCGATAGCTCGGTAGCCAGCGCCTCGGCCTCCATCTCGCTTGCGGCCTCGACCTCTTTTCTCAAGGCCTCTTCGGGGGAGATGGCCTCTTTCTGGGCCTCGGTCTCAGTTCGTATATCTATCTTCCAGCCGGTGATCTTCGCCGCGAGCCTCACGTTCTGTCCCTTCTTGCCTATGGCCAGGGAGAGCTGGTCATCGGGCACCACGACCTCGAGGGAGTGCTCCGCCTCATCGACGATTACCTTCGATATCTGTGCCGGTGATAAGGTATTTTTTGCAAAAACAGCAGGGTCGTCGGACCAGTGCACGATGTCAATCTTTTCGCCCTTGAGCTCCTGCACAACGGCCTGGACCCTCGAGCCTTTTACCCCCACGCACGCACCGACCGGATCGACCTCGGAGGTGTTCGAATAGACGGCTATCTTGGCACGGTCTCCCGGCTCCCTTGCAGCCTTCCTAACCTCCACTATGCCCTCGTATATCTCGGGGACCTCCATCTGGAAGAGCTTTACAATGAAATCGGGCTGGCTTCTTGAAAGCACTACCTGGGGCCCCCTGGCCTCAGCCTTAACGTCGCAGATAATGCCCCTGATTCTGTCACCCTGACGGTAGCCCTCGCGCCTTACCTGCTCCTTCTTGGGCAGCAATGCCTCGGTCCTGCCGAGGTCTACTATTATATCCCCCTTCTCAAACCTCTGGACTATCCCCGTTACTATCTCGTCCTTCTTTTCGCTGTATTCCTTAAATACATTCTCCCTTTCGGCCTCCCTCACCTTCTGTATGATGATCTGCTTTGCCGTCTGGGCGTCTATGCGGCCGAACTCCCTGGAGTCGAGCTTCACACCCAGGCTGTCTCCAACGACAACCTCGGGGTCCAGCTTCTTTGCATCCTCGAGGGATATCTCAAGGTCGGTGTTCGTAACCTCATCGACTACCGATTTAAAAACAAACAGCTCTATCTCTCCTTCCTCCTCTTGGTAGTGGGCCTCTATGTCCTTGCCCGAGCCGAACCTCTTCTCCGCGGCCTTAAGCATTGCGCTCTTGAGCGCCTCGATAAGGACCTCTTTATCAATGCCCTTGTCTTTTCCAACCTGGTCTATTATATGTACCAAGTTTAAAGCCATCTAAATCCTCCGGGTAATTGTCAGATTACCACTTCACGTCTTGCCTTTTCAATATTCTCCAGCTCTATCTCCAACTTCCTGCCCTCGCTGTCTGTTATAAATAACTTACCTTCCTGGACGTCGTCCAGTATGGCCTTGAAGTTTCTCCTGCCTTCCAGGGCCTTTTTTGTCCTGATGTTTATCTTTTTGCCCATGGCTCTTATGAAATCTTTTTCCCTTTTAAGCGGCCTGTCAAGACCCGGCGAGGAGACCTCGAGCGAGTAGCTCTGCTCTATAATGTCTTCCACATCGAGCACAGTCCCGAGTTCGCGGCTTAACCGGCTACAATCATCGAGGCTTACACCCCCAGGCTTGTCTATAAATATGCGAAGAACCAACCTTCCGCGCTCTGTTACAAAGAGCAAATCCACGAGCTCAAGCCCCAGATCATCTGTAACGGGCTCGACCAAGGCCCTCACCCTCTGAACTATGTCTCCGGCCTTCAACTCTACTCCGGCCAGCCCTGCCCCAGGGGCTGTAAGTTTCCGATTTTTCAATAAAAAAGTGGGCTTCTGCCCACTTTAAAATTAATTTAACATATAAAACCGGGCATTGCAAGGGAAATCAAAAGATTCAGCGGGTGGGAAGCGAGCCTATTACTATATGGCCTGAACCGGGGGAGGCCTCATCGTAAAAGATGGGTTTGAAGGGCTCTGATCTCTCGACGATCTCCTCTAACTTCTCCTCTGCCCTTTGACCCTCAAGGGGAGTGGTCTGGAATTTTACCTTAGTGTTGTCTACATCCAGGGGGATTATCCGGGCAGAGCTGGCCTTGAACCCGTCCGTGCCTGCTTCAAACTCAACCTCTGCGATAACACCCTCGGTGTCAGGGGAGCTGTAAAAGCCGAAGATAAAGTTCCCTAGGCTGTAGAATATGAGCCCCCCCTTGTAAACCTCAACGCCCTGAATGACGTGCGGGTGGTGACCCACTACGAGTTGAGCGCCGCTTTCGATCGCAAGATGGGCCAGGCTCACCTGGTAATCCTTCGGGATCTTGAGCCTGTCGGCGCTCCAGTGAAACGATACTATCACTATGTCAGCAGCGCTACGGGCGGCCCTTACGTCCCTTCTTACGTATTTTGCGTAGCCCGGGGCCGTACCTGGGGAGCCTTTTTTTGCGTAAAACTCCTTAGGGAAGGTATTGGAGTAGGCAAGGACAGCTATCTTCACCCCGTCTGCCTCGTAGATGGCGGGCTTCCTGGCTTCCTTGACGTTCTCCCCTGCACCAGTGTACAAAACACCGTAACGGTCGAGCGCCTGTTTTGTATCCATGAGCCCCACCTCACCATAGTCCATGATGTGATTGTTGGCCAGAGTCACAACATCTATGGAGGCATCCTTTATACCCTCGGCAGCCTTCGGGTCGGCCTTGAGGATGTATTTCTTGTCCATTAATATATCTTCGCTTTGTGTGAGAGGGGCCTCGAGGTTGGCAATAACTAGATCGGCGCCTTTCAAGATTTCCCTTGTGGGCTCGAAAAGGTAACCGTAACCGAACTTCTTAATGAAAGGGCCGGCCCTTCCTCCGGGGTAGGTATCGCCTACGGCTACAACGGTTATCTCCCCGGTAGAGGTTTTGCCCTGAGGGGAAAAAGGGAAGATAAGGAAAAAAAAGAAAAATATTATAATCTGCGAAAAAACTTTGAGAACCTTCACGGTTAACCCTCTACAGTTGATTTATTGAATTTAGATTTTACAACATTAGCCCCGGAGTTGTCAAAAGACACTTGTCGAGCGGTTGACCCTTATGGTATACTCTTTCGAATTTAAAAAGGCCATGAGATGACTGAGAAGGATCCAGTAAAAACCCTCGGGGCCGCCTTGACCGCCAAGCTCCACATAGACCCCAGGGAATGCCCCATAGACATAAGGATGGAAGGGGACGCCATAGTAGTGGAGGGCACGGTCGAGAGGGTGGCACAGAAAAAAAGAGCCCTTTTTATAGCCATGGGTATCAAGGGAGTCTCAGGCGTTATCGACAGGCTCAGGGTCAGGCCCGCCAAACACATGACCGACGATGAGATAAAGGACCATCTCTACAGGGCGTTGAGCGAGGAACCCACGCTCGATCCATCCCTCATAGAGGCAGAGATTACCGGCGGCATCGTTGACCTGGAGGGTCAAGTTGGTTCCTTGAGCCACAAGAGGCTTTGCGGGGTCCTGGCCTGGTGGATCCCAGGCTCCGTTGAAGTTATAAACAGCCTCGAGGTTGTCCCCGCTGAAGAGGACTCACCGGAAGAGGTAAACGAGGCGCTAAGGATAGTGCTTGATAAAGACCGCCTCGTGGACGCAAGCTGTATATTAACTAAAACAAAGGACTGGGTCGTAACCCTCGAGGGCACGGCACGGAGCGAGGCCGAGAGGACCGCCGTAGAAGACGACGCATGGTACATATGGGGCGTGAACGACGTTAAGAACAATATCAAGGTTGTAAAATAGTATAAGAAGGCAAGGAGACCCGATGAGGATAAGTAAGCCCATGAATGCAAAGGACGTAAAGAGGATAAAGATAAGGTACGTGGACCCCGACATTAAAACGCAGAGGGGGCTCTTCGGAGGCGGCTGCATGAATGCCCAATGCCAGGACATCTGCTGCGAAAACGGCTGCGATGTGGACCTTGCGAGCTTGAGGCTCATCTACAGGTACAGGCACATAATAGAGCCGCTCATAAAGGCAAAGATAGAGGACTGCTTCTCAACGGAGCTCAAAGAGGACGACGATTACATAGGGGGGGCATACCGCGAAACTGCCGTAAGGGAAAGCGACGGGAGATGTGCCTTCCACCTTGTGGGCCGGAAGGGTTGTTCGCTTTTTTACCTGTGGGTGAAAAAGAGGCTTCCAAAAAGGATAGTGCCCACCATATGCAGGACCTATCCCATTACCTGGCACCGCGGAAGGCTCTTTGTGGACAGGCCCCTTAGAAGGGATTGTAAGTGCATGGAGAAGAGACCCCAGGGTATTAAGGTTCCTTCACTGTATGAAACACAGAAAAGGGAGATAAGGGCGCTTTTCGATATCCGTAAGGATATCCGTAAGAACCATAGAGGGAGACGTAAAAACAGGGCCAGGGCCGCTTGAATCCCCGCTTATTCTATTACCCTAACTTTCATTTCAACCCGCTCATAGGGCATGTCCCTAGAGTCCGTGGGCAGCGCCACTATCTTGTCCGCAACCTCCATCCCTCTTGTGACGTGGCCGAATACCGTATACTCACCGTCGAGGAAGGTCGAATCAGCCACGATAATAAAGAACTGTGAGCCCGCACTGTCAGGGTCCTGTGCCCTCGCCATGGACACTATACCCCTCGTGTGGGATATGTCGTTAAACTCCGCCTTTATTGAATGCTCCGGCCCTCCCATGCCGTAGGTGGACACATCAGGCCCTTTAGTGTTCGGGTCACCCCCCTGTATCATGAAGCCGGGTATAACCCGGTGAAATATGGTGCCGTCGTAAAAGCCCTCGCTAGAGAGCTTTAAGAAGTTCTCTACATGGTTCGGCGCCTTCTCGGGGAAAAACTCTATCTCCATTTCCCCGTAAACCGTCTCTATTACGGCCTTCGGTTTTTTTTCCTCCGCCATCTTCTCTTCCACCTCCTTGAAACAGCTGACCGCCAGGAATAAAAGCAAGACCAGACACAGGACCTTTTTAAACATATGTGCCTCCGCTACTATCCGGTTTTCAGATAGTTCGGCATTTTTAACCATATCTTATGGCAAATGTCAACAGGTTTGACCGGATGCATTAGTCCCCTCGTTCATCGGAAACCCTACCCTTCAGCCACTCGCCTATATATCTCACGGCACCCTTTTTACTCCTTACAACGCCCGTTTCAACGGCCTCGGCGATTATTCTCATAATCTCACCAACAAGTACGCCTTCGGGAACACCGAAGGTCTCCATAATCTCTTTTCCGCTTAGAAGCGGCTTCTTTTTTTTCTTCTTGTACACATCGCAGTAAAAGGCGAGCATCTCATCTACCAAGCTTGCCAGTTCTTCGTCCTCCCCTCCCCTTGTGGCCCTTGCATCCGCCAGGGCCAGGAAAAGCAGATCAAGGCCCGTCTCGCCTCCTACGACGTTGAAGAAATGAATTCTCGCCCTCCTCGAAGGCTCTTTAAGTGCGGCTAAGGCAAAAGGCCTGTGGTGGTTTCTTACTAGTTTTTTAACCTCTCCGGTGACCTTGCGGCCGAACCTGAGCCTTTTTAAGATATTGCCGGTTATCTCTTCGCCTTCAACGTCATGGCCCATGAACCTCAAGACCCCTTCTTCACGTGTGATAGTCAGGGGTTTGCCGGCGTCATGGAAAAAGGCCCCGAGCTTAAAAACGGCTGACCTCCTTAAGTTGCCCACATAACCGTCGAAGTGCTCCTTGAGCCACGGGAAGCGGCTCAAAAAGGGCCCTCTAAGTATGGCCTCCGTCTCGGCGAGTGTCTTTCGCGAATGGTCCAGGAGGTTATAACCGTCCATGTCCACCCAGCCACAGGTCTCAGGCAATATGGTTTCAGCTATACCGAGATCAAATAGCTTTCTAAAGCCCTCTTCGGTACCAGGGGAGTCTAACATCAACATTAGCTCATCGCTTATCCTTTCCTTTGCCGTCCGGGCAAGGAGCGGTGCCTTCCTTTTCGCAAGGTCCCTGGTTTCGCGAGTTATCTTAAGGACGAACTGCTGGGAGATCCTTACTACTCTAACCACTCTCAAAGGGTCGTCGTCGAAGGCGTGTGCATAGACCGTACGCAGAAGTTTCTCCTCACCGTCTTTTAGCCCCCCGAAGGGGTCGATTAAAAATGCCTTTCCGGTAGTGAAAAGCTCATACAATCCCGCGGCCAGCGCGTTGACTGTAAAATCCCTCACGGCCAGGTCGGCAGATATGTCAGGGCCTTTAAGGGGCGCACAATCGACTGTATAAGCCCCCTTTTTAACGACCCGCCAGGTTTCTGACTCTTCATCGAGGATAAAAAAGCTCCCCCCCACGGTCCCAGCGAGTTTCTCTACAAAACCCTTAACATCTCCTTCGACTACGAGGTCATAGTCCGAGGGAAGGGGAAGGTCGAGGACCAGGTTTCTCATCACACCGCCCACCAGATAGACGCGTACGCCTAATTCCCGGCTCAAAGCGTAAATCTGTTTAACCAGGGGCTCCCGCTTCAACACAAAAGAAAAGGCCGACTCCCGTCGGCCTTCAGATTTTCTTCGGTGCTCCCTTTTCATAATAATATCTCCACCTCGATCATTGAATCGTCTATTGGGATCGAAGGCCGAAGTTCTTCATAACCCTTTACCTTATCAAAGACTTCCCTGTACCTCGAGTCCATGTGGTAGACGGACCTGAACATCTCTCCTGCCTCGAGGGTCTTTCCCGCAGCCTCATATGCAAGGCCAAGCTCATACATTATGCCCTTTCTTTCTTCGTCATTCGTGCCCTTTACCTTCAAGGCCTTCAGGTAATACTCAATGGCCTCATCTGTATTTTTCGTCATCATCGCGCAAAGGCCGAGCCTCGTATACGAGTCGAATTCAAAAGCTGGTTCCTTGAGGGCTATCTTGAACTCCCTTGTAGCATCATCATAGAGTTCCATCTCCATGTAAGCTATTCCCAGGTTATGGTGGGTCTCGGTGTCCTCCTTGCTCAACTGCTTGCCCAGGCTGTCCTTAAACTCAGAGACGGCCTCTCCCCTATCACCTTGCTCCTCTTGCTCCCATGGATGGACCACCGAGTCAAGGGCTTCTTCAAGGCCCAGTTCCCGCGATAGGTCAACATAATCCTCTTCATGGGCTTCCTCTTTCTCTACGTGGGCCCCAATGGTCTTCTCCCCCTCGTGGAATTCCTCTGAAAGGTCCTCCGGGTTTATCTCTTCTATCTCATCGAAGTGTTCCATGGACGGGGTCTCTTCAACGACCTCCTCTGCCGGAGCCTCCTCAAGCGCCTCTTCCACAGGGGCCTCCTCGGTCGGAGCCTCCTCGAGAACCTCTTCCACAGGGGCCTCCTCGGCCGCCTCTTCAACCTTCTCAACTTCCTCAACTTGTTCAACGGCTTTTACCCTTTGGACCTCTTCGGGCTCTTTTTCTTCCTCCACGGGTATCTCCACCTCGACTAACTCCTCTTCCTCACCCTCTTTGGTAATTTCTGTAACGGCCTTCTCAGGGCCTTCAATAACAGGTTCAGCTTCCGTGGGCAGCGCCTCCCCGGTAACTTCTTTGGCTTCAGCTTCTTCTGTTACCTCTTCGCTTGCCTCATCCCGAGATATAAGAGGCTCTTCCTCCGGTGCTTCGGCCGATTCCACTTTTTCCCCGGTTTCGGCCTCTTGAACTGTGGCGGGTTGAGGGGCAGCTTCCCCAGGGGCCTCGCCCTTGAGTTCGCTCAGAAGGGAACGGACACTTTCAGAGTCAGGCTTGACCTCGAGGATAGCTTCGCAAAGGGCCATTGCCTTTTCAGCCTCGCCGCTATCTTTGTAAAGGACGAGCAGTTTGCCGCTGTAATTGGCAAACTTTTCACTGTCGCCCTTTTTCCTGTAAAGTTCAGAAAGCCCCTCGAGGATCTTCGGGTCTTCAGGGTGGTTCTTGTATACATCAGTGAATATCTTCTCCGCCTTGTCGAATTTTCCATGGCTCAAGAGCCTGTCGAATACCCACGAATATTCCTCAAGGGCGTCCTTGTCGAAACCGAGCTTCTGATGCAGGTCAGCGAGCTTAAGCTTCACGCCCACGTTTTCCGGGTCTATCTCGGCCATCTTCTTAAGGAGTTCAAGGGCGTCGGTGGTCTTACCCTTTTTCTCAAAGTTGTTTGCGATAAAACTGTACTCGCTTATGGCATCCGCTAAAAGCCTCTGTTTGGTGTAAAGGTCGGCGAGCCTGTAATGGATGTCCAATATGGTATCGTTGAGTTTAAGGATCTGCTTATAGACGGCGATGGCCTTGAGGTAGAAGCCCTTTTTTGTACTGACCTTTGCCACTTCCGTGTATTGTTTTATGGCATCTTCCTTATTCCCCGTTTTGACGTAGAGGTCGCCGAGCCTCAGACGCACGGAGAAATCCGACGGGTCCATGGCGATAAGGTTCTCATACTCGCCTATGGCCTTTTCGAGATAGCCCTTCTGGATGTATTTCTGGGCCCTCTCTAGAA
>JAUVFY010000037.1 GCA_030594025.1 Deltaproteobacteria bacterium
ACTTAAGCGATGTTAAGGGGCAGGAGCACGTAAAGAGGGCCCTCGAGGTCGCCGCCTCGGGCGGACACAACGTTTTGATGATAGGGCCCCCTGGTGCCGGGAAGACGATGCTCGCAAGGAGGCTCCCCGCGATACTGCCCGACATGGCCCTCGAGGAGTCAATTGAGACGACCAAGGTCCACAGTGTGGCCGGCATGCTGGATTCCGGGAGGGTGCTCGTAATCGAGAGGCCCTTCCGCTCCCCCCACCATACCATTTCAGACGTAGGTCTCATAGGAGGAGGGCAGGTGCCGAGGCCCGGGGAGGTGAGCCTCGCCCACAACGGGGTGCTTTTCCTCGACGAGCTCCCGGAGTTCAAAAAGAACGTCCTCGAGGTCTTGAGGCAACCCCTCGAGGACGGCCATGTCACAATATCGAGGGCCGCCATCTCTCTAACATACCCCTCGAGCTTCATGTTCGTGGGGGCCATGAACCCCTGTCCGTGCGGGTTTCTCGGCGATCCCATGAAGGAATGCCACTGCACCCCTCTTCAGATAAAGCGTTACAGGTCGAAGCTCTCGGGCCCTCTGCTTGACAGGATAGACATACACTGCGAGGTGCCGGCCGTGAGGTTCAGGGAACTTACGAGCACAAAGGACGCGGAGCCTTCCACCGAGATAAAAAACAGGGTCAATACCTCAAGACATGTACAGGCAGAGCGCTTCAGGGGTAAAAAAATATTCTTCAACAGCCGTATGGGCTCACGTCAGATAAAAAAATACTGCGAGGTGGATGAGGAAGCTAAAAGGCTCCTTGAGGCCGCCGTCACAAGGCTCGGCATCTCGGCCAGGGCCTATACGAGGATCCTCAAGGTTGCAAGGACGATAGCCGACCTCGAAGGCGCCTCGGACATCATGGCCCACAACGTATCAGAGGCCATACAGTACAGGACACTCGACAGGCCGGTCGTGTAAACCCCCCATTATTCCTTCTTGTATATTCGGAAGGCATAAGATATAATGCGACGGTTAAACTGCGGGTTGAAACCCCTGTAATTAGGAATTTTTAAAAGGGTAAGCGTTAAACGGCTGGACTTAATTGATGTGAGGGATAGATGATAACAAAGAACTCGAAAAACATCCTGCTTGCCGATGACTCCTCTTTTTTCAGGCTCAAACTCAGCACCATACTCAGCGAGGCGGGTCACCGGGTAACGTTCGCAGGCGACGGCAGGGAGGTCATAAAAAAGATCCAGGCGAGCCCGGACGGCATAGACCTCCTCATCCTTGACCTTCTTATGCCGCATGTAGACGGCTTCGGCGTGCTCGAGTGGATGAATGAGAACGGTTACTTAGGCCGGTTCCCTGTCCTGGCGGTAACGGGTGTATATGAGCCGGGCGAGGTGGTGGACCGGCTCAAGGCCCTCGGAGCGGACGGCTTCATGACAAAGGCCTTTTCCCCCGAGGAGATAGTTTATCGCATAAACCGGTTACTCTTTCCAGAAAAGACCGACCAGAGAAACACAGACCAGAGGGTTCCTATTTCCGTTCCAGTCGACTACACGGTGAACGATACGACCTATACGGGATTTCTGCTCAACAGAAGTACCACCGGAATCTTCCTGCACACGATGATAGGCATCCTTCCAGAGACTGTGGTGAGGATGAAATTCTCCCTGCCCGGCTCGGACAGGGTCTTTGACGTCGAGGGCATTGTGATGTGGTCCACCTCTTTAAGCACGAGCAAAGGCCTGTTCATCGGAGCTGGTATAAAGTTCGATTCCCTTACGGATGAACAAAGGGAAGAACTGAGGCGCTTCGTTGATGAGGAAGCTAAAAGACGCTCACTTGATCGATAAAAACCAGGGTCTGCCGGTTAAATGCCGGCTTTTTAAATCTTTTGTCCTTTAAAGATTGCCCCGGGGCCATCAACGCCGGCCCTTCATTAAACGGTGTTTTCCTCTCACCCCCGCGACAGACCGGTCGTATAACCCCCAATCCTCCCATCTTGTATATTAAAGGGACATTAGTTATAATATAAAGATTAAACTCCCGAAAGGGAAGCCAGTTATTAACAGCATATAAAGCACTATAAAATAGAGGTATACAGTGGAAGACAAAGAGCAACAAAAAGTTGCAAAAAGGGCCAACCGGCTCTTATACAGCAAGAACCCCTATCTCCTCCAGCACGCATTCAACCCTGTGGACTGGTATCCCTGGGGCCCGGAGGCCTTCGAAAGGGCAAAAAAGGAAAACAAGCCGGTGTTCGTCTCCATCGGGTACTCCACCTGCCACTGGTGCCACGTCATGGAGAAAGAGGTCTTCGACGACCCCGTTAGTGCGGAGTTCATGAACGAGGCCTTCGTGTGCGTAAAGGTAGACCGCGAGGAGCGGCCGGACCTTGACAGTATCTACATGGCCGCAAGCCAGATGCTTACCGGAAGCGGGGGCTGGCCACTTAATATAATCATGACACCGGATAAAAAACCCTTTTTTGCGGCGACCTACATCCCCAAGGAGGGTCGCTTCGGGCACATGGGGATGCTCGAGCTCGTCCCTGAGATAAAGGATGCCTGGAGAAAGAGAAAGGAAGAAGTTTTAAACTCAGCCGAACAGATAACCACCGCCCTCAGGGAGGCTCCCCCTGCTGCCCCGGGAGAGGACCTGGGCACGGAGACCCTGAAGAGGGCCTTTGATCAGCTCGTCCAAAACTTTGATCCGTTGTTCGGGGGTTTCACCGATACACCCAAGTTCCCCACATCCCACAATTTATTTTTCCTTCTACGCTACTGGAAGAGGACCGGGGAGAAAAAGGCCCTCGAGATGGTCGATAAAACGCTCGATTCCATGCGCCGGGGCGGTATCTACGACCACCTGGGGTTCGGGTTCCACCGTTATGCAACGGACAGGGAATGGCTCGTACCCCATTTTGAAAAGATGCTATACGACCAGGCCCTTATATCCATTGCATACATAGAGGCCTGCCAGGCAACCGGGAAAAGCGAATATGAGCAGACGGCAAGGGAGATATTCGAATATGTCTTCCGTGTCATGACCTCGCCAGAGGGCGGGTTCTACTGCGGGGAGGATGCTGACACCGAGGGCGTTGAAGGAAAATCCTACCTCTGGAGAAAAGAAAAAATCGATAGGGTCTTAACCCCGGAGAAGGCCGAACTCGCAGTAAAACTCTTTAACGTCGAGGAGGAGGGCAACTTCACCGAGCCCCTGACCGGCGAGAGGACCGGGACAAATATACTGCACCTTAAGGGGTCTCTTAAAGATCTGGCCTCCGAGCTCAAGACACCCGAAGATGAATTGAAAAAACGCCTTGAGAGCGCGATGAAAAAACTCTTCGAAGAGCGTGAAAAGAGGGCTAAACCCCACAAGGATGATAAAATCCTAACCGACTGGAACGGCCTTATGATAGCGGCCCTTGCAAAGGGAGCGCAGACCTTCGCCGAGCCCCGCTACGCTGGGGCTGCCGCAAAGGCCGCGGCGTTCATCCTTAAAAGTATGCGGACCGAGGACGGGGAGCTTTTGCACAGCTTTTGCGATGGCGAGGCCAGGGTCAGTGCGTTCCTCGACGACTATGCATTTTTCATCTGGGGCCTTATCGAGCTCTACGAGGCAACTTTCATGGCGGGGTATTTAAAAGTGGCTATCGAGTTGAATGATATTTTAATTAAAAACTTCTGGGACGAAACCGAAGGCGGCTTTTACTTCACCGCGGGAGATGCTGAGGAACTCCCCGCACGCAAAAAGGAGGTCTACGACGGAGCCGTACCTTCGGGAAACTCGGTTGCGGCGTATAACCTTCTAAGGCTGGGCCGCATAACAGCGGACACTTCCCTTGAGGAAAAGGCCGCGAAGATTGTGAGGGTCTTTTCAAAGAGCGTCGTTCAGGCCCCCTCGGCCTATACGCAGCTCATGTGCGCGATTGATTTCGCCGTGGGTCCCACCTACGAGGTTACCGTTACGGGGGACTCGTCGGCAAGGGATACGAGAGAGCTTTTAAATACCCTCATGGGCCGGTTTGTTCCCAACAAGATCATGCTCTTCCGGCCCGCGGAAGTCGCTACACCGGAGATCTCCTCGATCGCGGGCTTTACCAGGGACCAGAAAAGCCTCGAAGGCAAGGCGACCGCATATGTGTGCCGTAACTACTCCTGCGAAACCCCGACGACGGACAGGGAAAGGATGCTCGAGCTTTTAGGTGAGAAGTAGCCGTGGGAGAGTTTAAAGCATACCATAATCCTACAAATCACCACCTGCAAAAGAAAAATCGCATTCACATTTTTAGATTTTGCATAAAAATATTCTATGAGAATGGTCATGATTTACCTCGATAACGCCGCTACAACATACCCCAAGCCCAAGCGCGTATATAAAAGGGTCGAAGAGATAATTAAAAATATCGGCGGGAATCCCGGAAGGTCGAGCCACACGATGGCCCTCGAGGCGAGCCGGGTTATATTTTCCACGAGAGAGGCCCTTGCAAAATTACTCAATATCCCGGACGCATCGAGGATAGCCTTCACAAAGAACGCTACAGAGGCCGTGAATATCGCCCTCAAGGGGCTTTTAAGGTCCGGCGACCACGTCGTTACCACGTCCTTTGAGCACAACTCCGTTGCAAGGACGTTTAAAAGGCTCGAGGCCGAAGGCATCGAGGTTACCAAGGTCAGTGGGGGCAGGGGAAAGAGCCCGGACCGTGTCGAGCCCGGGGACATAGAAAAGGCACTGACGGGAAAAACAAAACTCGTCTGCATAGTTCACGCCTCGAACGTATTCGGAACAATCGAGCCTGTCCCGGAGATAGGCGAGCTTTGCCGGGGAAAAGGTATAACCTTCATGGTCGACGGGGCACAGACAGCCGGAGCGGTGCCCATTGACATGGACTCCATGAATATAGACTTATTCGCCGGGACCGGCCACAAGGCCCTCCTGGGCCCACAGGGTACGGGTTTTATTTATATGAAAGAGGGTATAGAGCCGCCCCCGCTCGTAGACGGCGGCACAGGGGAGCTTACCGACGTTCTCGAGATACCCGACAGGCTCGAGACAGGGACCATTAATACCCCGGGGATAGGCGGGCTCGGAGCGGGAGTTGAGTTCATACTAAACGAAGGGCTCACAAAGATAAAGGCCTATGAAGAAAAACTCCTGGGCCAGCTTATTCAAGGGCTCGGCAAGATAAAAGGCGTTAATATCCTCGGTACACCCGACGCAAAACAGAGGGTCGGGCTCGTATCGTTTACTATAGAAGGCCAGAACCCGGACGAGATCGGCATGAGGCTCGACCGGGAGTTTTCAATAATGGTTAGAGCAGGCACGCACTGTGCCCCTGATGCGCATATGACCGCGGGCACCCACCCAGAAGGGGCGGTGAGGGTGAGCCCTGGGTATTTCAACGAGCCCGAAGAGATAGAAGAGTTCATAAAGGCTGTAGAGTTTATAGCAAAGGGTTCGTAGACCCCGGGACGTAAAATAAGGTCAGTATACGGTAAAAAAGGTTAACAATAAAAATGTTGATACTCGGCATTGAGACATCGTGCGATGATACCGCCGCCGCGGTCGTCCGTGACGGAACGAGGATACTCTCCTCGGTCGTGGCATCACAGGACGCGATACACGGTGAGTACGGAGGGGTTGTGCCGGAGCTCGCCTCAAGGCGCCACATAGAGGACATAATCCCCGTAGTTGAAGAGGGCCTTAAAAGGGCCAACGTTAAGATGGACGATATCGACGCCATCGGAGTAACACAGGGGCCGGGGCTCGTGGGCTCGATCCTCGTGGGTCTTTCCTTTGCAAAGGCCGTATCCTACGTCAAGGGGAAGCCCTTTGTGGGTGTTAATCACCTGGAGGCCCACCCCCTTGCGGTCTTCCTCGAGGAGGAGGGAGAAAAAAAGGAAGTGCCGGAGTTCCCTTTCGTTGCGTTGATCGTATCCGGCGGACACACCGCACTACTTTCCTTCAATGACTTTATCGAATATAGAGTTCTCGGGCAGACAAGAGACGATGCGGCAGGCGAGGCCTTCGACAAGGTCGCAAAGCTTCTGGGCCTTGGCTACCCCGGGGGAGTCGCCATAGACAGGATTGCACGTGATGGAGACCCGGAGGCCTTTGCTTTTACTCGTCCCTATATTGCGAAAGGCAACCTGGAGTTCAGCTTCAGCGGCATAAAAACAGCCGTGCTTAACGTGGTAAAAGGGCTTGAAAGAAAAGGCCCCGTGGAGCGACTTCCAGATGAGACGGTAAAGGACCTCGCCGCGAGCTTCCAGGAGGCAGTGGTCGAAGTGCTTGTTACGAAGGCCCTCTGGGCGCTCGATAAGACCGGCTCGGTTAACCTCGTCTGTGCCGGGGGTGTTGCTTGCAACTCAAGGCTTCGCACGAGGCTTGACGAGATGGCCAGAGATAAGGGTATAAGACTCTTCATTCCGCCCACTCATTTCTGCAGCGACAACGGCGCGATGGTGGCTGCGGCGGCATACCACATGGTTAAAAAGGGCATACGGGGGGAGCTCTCCATGAACGCGCGCCCCAGCTGGCAGCAGGGCTAACAGGCATTGCCTGTCTCTTTATGCATTGCCTGTCTCTTTATGCATTGCCTCGCTTTTTTAATGGCACGCACATGGTAAAGGAATTGATGGATGATTACGAAGACCAGTACGACAGGGCTAAGCCCTGTTTTATTTAAAGGAATGTCATAAGCTTTGTTTCATATTAATAAAGTATGATTTCGCAGATGAAAACGAAGACGAATAGATACGGATTTCCCTACCCCAAAAAAAGATTAGCCCAGCACTTCCTCGTTGACAAAAACATAATAAGAAAGATTATAAGCGCAGCCCATATCCGCCAGAATGAGCACGTCCTCGAGGTCGGCCCCGGCCGGGGCTCCCTAACCGAAGCTCTCCTCGAGGCCGGGGCCAGGGTTACCGCAATAGAGCTCGACCCCGCCCTGGCCGGGAAACTCCTTGAAAGGTTTGAGGGTGTAAAGGGCTTTGAATTAATCAGTGAAGACGCGCTAAAGGTCTCCTATACGGGGCTCAGCCAGGAAAAAAGGACAAGGTTCAAGGTCATCTCGAACCTGCCCTATAACGTCTCGGGGCCGATCCTTGTAAAGTTCATAGAAGAGAGGAGCGCCATTACGGACCTGGTCCTCATGTTGCAGAAGGAAGTTGCGACGAGGCTTGCCGCAAGGCCGGGTACAAAGGACTACGGGGTGCTCTCGGTACTCGCCCAGACATATGCGGATGTAAGGTGCTTATTCGACGTCCACCCGGCCTCTTTCACTCCGAGGCCGAAGGTCACCTCCACGGTTACAAGCCTTAAGGTCCTCGATACACCGAGGGTTGTGGTCTTAAACGAAAAATTTTTCAAAACCGTCGTCAAGAGCGCCTTCGGGCAGAGGAGAAAGACTCTACAGAATGCCCTTAAAACTCTCGGCAGGCCGCCGGAAGAGGTAAGAGTAGTCCTTGAGTCCTTGAACATAGACCCCGGGAGGAGGGGCGAGACACTCACCCTCGATGAGTTCAGCAAACTGACAGGGGCTCTTCTAAAAGGGGCCCCTTGAGACGTGCGCTTCCGTAAGCGCTTTTCCGGCCGCAGGCGAGCTTAGAGCCTTGACTTTTTATGCTTTCATGAGTTAATCTCTTTTGTAAGATTTTCATAATCGAAGCCGTATGGAAAGTGCCATGTACATCGCGGTCGAGGGGCCCATCGGGGTCGGCAAGACGACCCTCGCGGAACTTCTGGCCGGAAAACTTAACGGAAAAACGCTCGTAGAGGAGGTAGAGGCAAACCCCTTTCTCCCGAACTTCTACCGGGACAGAAATAAATACGCCTTCCAGGCACAGCTGTTTTTCCTTTTGAGTCGGTATCAGCAGCAAAAAGAGCTGGCTCAAACCGAGCTCTTTTCCGCCACGCTCATAGCCGATTACCTTTTTGCAAAGGACAGGATATTCGCTTACCTGACCCTTGACGAAAACGAGCTCGGACTCTACGAGCAGGTCTTCAGGCTCCTCGATGCGAGGATCCCGGGGCCCGATCTCGTCATATACCTGCAGGCATCGAGCGAGGTGTTGAAGGAGAGAATTTTAAAGAGGAACAAAGATTACGAGAGGAACATGGAGGAAGAGTACCTTGAAGACCTTGTAGAGGCGTACAACAAGTTCTTTTTCTATTACAACGACACGCCTCTTCTGGTCGTTAACACAACGGAGATAGATTTTGTGAAGCAACCCGCTGACCTGTCCAACCTTGTAAAGGAGATAAGGTCGATAAAGGGGGGAACGCAGCACTACATACCGCTTGGATCCAGGTAACCAGAGCCGGACCGGGACGGCCACCTGCGGTGGGGCAATTATTCAAACGATCGTTTCTGGAGTTGTGAACCGATTAGCTGCTGGGAGCGAAGTTATCAATTGCCGTGCGTAAGCACCTGCGGTGGGGCAACGGTACAGACGGTCGCATTAAAAGTTGCGAACTCATTATCTAATACGACCGGATTTGGAAGTTGCCGTGCGTAAGCACCTGCGGTGGGGCAATTGTTCAAACGATCGTTTCTGGAGTTGTGAACCTGTTAGCTACCGGGAGCGAAGTTATCAATTGCCGTGCGTAAGCACCTTCCGGCACCTGTGCGGAAGGTTTTTTTATTTCATTACAGGGCCGGACCACGGGAAAACGCTGAAGGAGCCGTAAAAATGCAAAAGATAACCGTACCACACATACTAAAGATGAAAAGGGACGGGAAGAAGATACCCGTGCTTACGGCCTACACGTTTACCATCGCCAGGATACTCGACAGGGCGGGTATACCGGTACTTCTCGTGGGGGATTCCGTGGGCATGGTCGAGGCCGGTTATGAAACGACCCTGCCGGTTACAGTTGACGAGATGGTCTACCACACGAGGGCCGTTGCGAACGGCAGAACGAGGGCACTTGTGGTGAGCGACATGCCTTTCCTCTCCTACCAGGTGAGCCCGGAGGAGGCGAAGAGAAACGCCGGGAGACTCGTAAAGGAAGCAGGGGCCGAGGCGGTAAAGGTCGAGGGCGGGGTAAGGTCCGCTGGTGTTATCAAGGCCATCACGGATATGGATATCCCCGTTATGGCCCACATAGGGCTTACCCCCCAGTCGGTTCACCGTATGGGCGGGTACAAGGTACAGGGCAAGGTCAAAGAGGATGCCGAGGTGCTCCTTACAGACGCACGGGCCGTGGAGGAGGCCGGGGCGTTCTCGGTCGTGCTCGAAGGGATACCCTCCGGGCTGGCCCGCAAGATAACAGAGGCCCTTTCCATACCCACCATAGGCATAGGCGCCGGGCCCCACACCGACGGACAGGTGCTCGTTGTAAACGACATGCTCGGGCTTAAAAGCAACGGGCCGGACCCGAAGTTCGTTAAAAAGTATGCGGACCTTAAAAAGGTCATCACCTCTTCGGTAGAAGAGTATATAAAAGACGTGGAAGAAGGCAAATTTCCCGCAAGAAAGCACACATACCTTTAACATGAAGGTGGTAGAAGACATAGCCGAGATGAAAAATATCTCCAGGGGGGCCCACAACCTGGGCCTAACGGTCGTGCTTGTACCCACTATGGGATATCTACACCAAGCCCATATGGAGCTTATTCAGAAGGCAAAGACCCTCGGGGATTTTCTGGTCCTGAGTATATTTGTAAACCCCGCACAGTTCGGCCCGGAAGAGGATTTTACTTCGTACCCAAGGGACATGGAAAGGGACCTCAAGATGGCCGAGGAGGCGGGCGTGGGTGTTGTTTTTACTGCCCCTACCGAACAGATGTACCCGGAGGCTTACCAGACGTATGTCGAAGTCGAGGAGTTGAGCAGACCCCTCTGCGGGCTCTCAAGACCCGAACACTTCCGGGGGGTGGCAACGGTGGTTACGAAACTTTTCAATATCGTGAGGCCCCACAGGGCGGTATTAGGGATGAAGGATTACCAGCAGCTCGTGGTCATAAAGAGGCTTATTAAGGACCTGAACATGGACGTTGAGATAGTGCCAGTTGAGACCGTAAGGGAAGCCGACGGGGTTGCCATGAGTTCGAGAAACTCCTACCTTGACAACCGCGAGAGGGAGGCTGCAAGGGCCATCCCACGTTCCCTCGATGCGGCGCAGAAGGCCTTTAAAGAAGGCGAGAGGAGGAGCGAAAAAGTTATTGAAACGGTTAAAAAAATCATAGAGAATGAACCCGCGGCCATGAT
>JAUVFY010000020.1 GCA_030594025.1 Deltaproteobacteria bacterium
ATCTTAAAGTTATTGAAATCAGGAGGTGGTCCGCGTGAAGCGGGATAAGGAACCCGACTTCGTTCACTTGAGGGAAGACCGGAGGAAACACCTGAGGAGCCAGCTTATCGTCCTCAGGGTCCATAGCAAGGACAAAAAAACCTTCTTCGGATACGGCAAGACCCTCGGCCAGGGCGGTATGTTCATCACCACGGTAAACCCACGAAAACTGGGCGATGAATTTGAAATATCGTTTATGCTCCCGGACGAGACGACCGAGGTAAAATGCCGGTGCCGTGTAATGTGGACCAGGCAATATGTTTCCGCCTCGGAGTTTGAGCCGGGTATGGGCATACAGTTCCTGAACCTCGACGACAAGATGAAAAACAAGATTGAAGAGTGGGTTAAAAAGAGCTCGTAAGGGATAAAAACAGCACGGTCTCACCGGTAGAAGGGATAATCCTGTTGCCGATGAATCCCTCCCAAGAAGGAAAAATCGAACCTTACCCGGTATTTTTTATATCCTTGACAGAAATCTCCCTGTAGTGGTAAATCTATATGCGTTTTTTGTATTCCGGCCTTTTTATCCCCCCGGAAGGCAAGTATTTTCAGTTGAAACAAACAAAAAGGAGACAAGATCATGGCGAGAAAGATATTATCAAGGATTATGACGGACGTGGTAACCATTGACGAGGACAAGACCGCCCTGGAGGCAGCGGTCCTTATGACGGAGAAATTCATAGGGTCGGTGGTTGTAATGAGCTCCCGGAAGATCAAGGGAATCTTCACGGAGCGTGACCTGATGATGAGGGTTGTCGGGGAGAAAAAAGACCCGGCAGAAGTAAAACTCAAGGACGTAATGTCGAAGGATTTTGTCAAGGTCCTCCCCACCGACACCTGCAAGCACTGTCTGGACCTCATGAAAGAGCACAGGTGCCGTCACCTCCTGGTCTACGACGATGGCGAGTTCGTCGGGATAGTGTCTCTACGTGACCTTGTGGCCCTTATGATAGACGAGAAGGAAGAGCTGATAAGTCAGCTTGAAGATTACATACGGGGATATTGAGGGGACGCTACCGGACGGGGCTTCAGTGTGCTAAAACAATATCGCTTAAAGCGACCAGGAACAGACATACTATGGTATAAATTAATAATTTTTTGAAGATAAGACATCCACCTCAACCCGAAGGATACCACACGGTCCCCCTGGGGGTATCCTCGAGTATTATGCCCTTATCCTTGAGCTCGTCCCTTATGGCGTCGGCCCTTTTGAAATCCTTACTCTTCCGTGCCTCGTTTCTCTCCCCAATGAGCCTTTCTATCTCTTCAGCCGGGACCTTTATGCGGAGGCCCTTCAAATCGTCGAAGTACTCACCCGGGGTCCTGTGGAATATGCCCAGGAACCCTCCGGACTCTTTAAATACGGCCATTATACGGGGAAGCTCTTTTTTCAGCTCTTCGGTCTCACCGCCGGCGCTCGCCTCGTCCATGAGCCTGTTGGCTCTTCCCGTCACCTCGAAGATATGGCCGATTGCGGCGGCGGTATTGAAGTCGTCGTCCATGGCGTCTACCATGGGTTTTATCGCTTCTTTTTTTCTTTCGTCATCCGGCTCCCGGGAAATGACCTCAGACCAGTCGTCCTCCATCCTCTTAACTGTCCTGTAGAACCTCTCAACCGCGGCCTCGGCCTCCCTTAAAGAATCCACACTATAGTCTATGGGAGAGCGGTAGTGACTGGAAAGGAGAAAGAGCCTCACGGCCTCGTGCGTGTACTTATTTAGGACATCCCTGATATTGAGGATGTTGCCCAGGGATTTACTCATCTTGACCTTCTCTATGTTTACGAAACCGTTGTGGAGCCAATATCTAATAAAGGTCTTGCCCGTGGCGGCCTCGCTCTGTGCTACCTCGTTTTCATGGTGGGGGAATATGAGGTCCTTTCCGCCGCCGTGTATGTCCACTGTTATTCCCAGCCAGGCGAGGCACATGGCCGAGCACTCTATGTGCCAGCCGGGCCTGCCATTGCCCCAGGGGCTTTCCCACCAGGGCTCGCCGGGCTTACTCGCCTTCCACAGGGCAAAGTCCAGCGGGTCTTCTTTCCTCTCGTCGACCTCCACCCTGGCCCCGGCCTCGAGCTCCTCTATGTTCTTGCCCGAGAGTTTACCGTATCCGGCGAACTTCCTTACCGCGAAATAAACGTCCCCGTCCACAACATACGCAAAGCCCTTTTCAACGAGGGCGGAGATGAGCCCGACGATCGTCTCGATTGTCTCGGTGGCCTTCGGCCTGTGCGTGGGAAGCTCTACACCCAGGTTTTCCATGTCCTCGTCAAAGAATTTTATATTTCTCTCGGCGAGCTCCTTTGCGCTCACTCCCAGCTCGTTCGCCCGGTTGATTATCTTGTCGTCCACATCGGTATAGTTCCTCGTGTAGATAACCTTGAATCCCCTGTAGCTAAGGTAACGGTATATTACGTCAAAGCTTACGGCGCTCCGGGCGTGGCCTATGTGGCTCAAGTCGTAGACCGTGGGCCCGCAGACATACATCCCCACCTCGCCCGGCCTTAGGGGTTTGAACTCCTCTTTCTTCCTCGTTAGTGTGTTATAGAGCTTGATGGACATCTTTATTCTCCGGTTCTCATGGTCGTAAAACGAAACACTTTGTGCGGGATTCTAGCGCGTTACTTGAGGCAACTTTTAAGCCTCTCCAATATCTTCTCTTTTCCCAGGAGGGTGAAGACCTTTTCGAGCTCAACGCCCGTTGTCCTCCCGGTTATAGCGGCCCTTACGGGCATGAGGAGCCTTTTACCGGTCTCGCCGGTCCTTTTTTTCAACCTTTCGATTACGTCCCTGTAGACGGCGCCGTCGAGGCCCTCTACATTTTCGACCTCTTCCAGGAGGGCCTTCAAAAGCCCCGGTGCATGGGGCTCCGAAAGATGTCTTTTCGCCTCGTCGGTGAGCTCGTATTCAACAAAGGGGGCCAGTAACTCGGGTATATCGTTAACCGTCGTACAGTCCCCCTTTACCGCACTAACGGCTGCGGCGAGCCAGCCCCTGTCAGCCCCCTCGAGGTGAGGACCTACCACGGTAACGAGCCTTTCCGTGTCCGCTCTGTAAAGGGCCTCTTTGTTGAACCCTTTCAGCCTCTCCATGTCGAATACCGAGGGGCTCTTGCTCACCCTTTCGGGCTTGAAGATCTTAACCATCTCCTCGAGGCCTAAAAACCCCGCGCCCGGGGACCACCCGAGCCTTGATGCGGCGTTCAAAACGGCCTCGGCGAGGTAGCCTTCCCGTTTCAAAGCCCTAAGCGTCGTGCCGGGGTGCCTTTTCCCAAGAGGGGTCCTGTCCGGGGCGAGGACAAGCGGTAAATGGATGTACTGCGGGGGCTTAAAGCCCAGCGCCTTTATCAAAAGTATCTGCATGGGGGTGTTCGGCAGGTGGTCGTCCCCCCTTATGACATGGGTTATACCCATAAGTGCGTCGTCCACCACGACAGAAAAGTTGTACGATGGGGACTCCTCTGAGTCAAGGATTATAAAATCCCCCCCTGCCTTGACAGGGTCGATACTAACAGGACCGTGGACAAGGTCCGTAAACTCTACTCCCCCCGCGGGCACTTCGAACCTTATAACCGGTCTTACGCCCTCGGGTGCCTCCTTTAGGTCCCTGCATTTACCGTCGTAGCGCGGCGGCAAGCCGGCCTTTAACTGCTCCAGTTTAAGTTCCTGGAGCCTCTTTTTCGTACAGTAGCACCTGTAGGCAAGCCCCTCGCTTACAAGCTTCCGGGCATAATCTATGTATACGGGGCCCCTCTCGGACTGCCTGTAAGGCCCATTCGGGCCGCCTACGTCAGGGCCCTCGTCCCAGGCCAGCCCCAGCCATTTAAGGTCCTCGACTATCGCGTCTTCATAGACCCGCTTTGACCTTACCCTGTCGGTATCCTCTATCCTGATGATGAAACTCCCGGAAGAGGCCCTTGCGAAGAGCCAGTTAAAAAGCGCCGTCCTTGCCCCCCCGACGTGAAGATACCCGGTGGGGCTCGGGGCGAAACGAGTGCGAACGGTCATATGGTAATTGCCTCTTTGAAATCTTAAAGCGTTATTTCTCCCAATTTATCTCTCTACAAGGGCCACTGCGTATGCCGCCATACCCTCTGCTGTGCCCGTAAAACCCAGACCCTCCGTGGTAGTTGCTTTGACGTTAATTCGGTCCACGCCGCATCCCAGTGCCCCGGCGATGTTTCTTTTCATCTCCGGGATAAAACGTTTAAGCCTGGGGGCCTCGCAGACAACCGTGGCGTCCACGTTTATAACGTTAAAACCCCCTTTTTTTAGCATCGCCGCCGTCTTTTCAAGCAGCACCATGCTCGATATGTCCTTGTACGAAGGGTCTTCCGGAGGGAAGTGTATCCCTATGTCCCCCATACCCGCGGCACCGACAAGGGCATCCATTACGGCATGGAGGAGAACGTCAGCATCGGAATGTCCCATGAGCCCCTTTTCCGACTCTAAACGGACGCCTCCGAGAACGAGTGCTCTTCCCTTAATTAACCTGTGAACGTCATAGCCGAAACCGACTCTTTTACCTTTCAAACTGTCTCCCTTTCAGGCTCAACCGGACCTTCCGCCCTTTTTCACACCATAGCGTGAATTTGCATCAAAGGGTCTTCTCCGCTTGAGAAAAACCTCGGCCAGTTCAATGTCTTCTTCGGTAGTAATCTTTATGTTCTCGTAGGAGCCTTCAATCACTTTGACCTTTTCCCCGAGCCCCTCGACGAGGGAGCTGTCGTCCGTTGCCATAAGGCCCTCTTCGGCCGCCCTTTTGTAAGCCTCTTTAAGTAGGTCGAGCCTGAAGCCCTGGGGTGTCTGTGCGGCCCGGAGCCTGTCCCTGGGAATTGTTCTGTTGACCTTCCCCCCGGTGACTTCCTTTACCGTGTCCTTCAACTCTACCGCTGTAACAGCCGCACCCGAACGATAAGCGGCCCTTATGGTTTTATCGATCATCTCCGGAGTAACGAGCGGCCTTGCCCCGTCATGGACCACGACGACCTCCCATTCGCTTCCCAGGACATCCAGCGCGCAGGCGACGGAATCCTGACGCTCTTTACCTCCCGGTATGACTTTCAAGACCTTTTTAAAACCGAACCTTTTTACAATACGGGTTTCACAGTAATCGATGTCAGATGCGGGCACCACCGCTACCACACCACCGATAAGCGTGCTCTTTTCAAAGGCTGAGAGCGTATGTGCAAGGACGGGCCTGCCGGCTATCTCAAGGTAGTTTTTCTTCCTGCCGCCGAGCCTTCGGCCCATGCCCGCCGAAGCGATTACGGCCACGGCCTTAAAGTGTTTAAGGCCTTTCGATCTTTTCTCTTTTTTTTCTTTATGGGAAGGCATCGCGGTGGGCGCTGAATTAAGACAAACAAATACCCGGGTTTTAAAGTAGTCAGGGCCCGGGTTTAAACATCGTTCCTTTTTTACTTTTTCATAATGCGGTTGAGTTCCTCTTCCACCTTCTCTACCTCTTTGTTCTTTACTATGGAGAGTTCCTTTACGAGGAGATTTTTGGCGGTATCGAGCATTCTCCTTTCCCCGAAGGATAGCTCCTTGTCGTGTTTAAGAAGATATAGGTCCCTCAACACGGTGGCAAGTTCCATCACGCATCCGGTCTTAATCTTATCCGTGTATTCCCTGTATCTTCTGTTCCAGGTCTGGTTCTCGAGGAGACAATCCTTTTTACCTTTCCTGTCCTTCAGGATGGCATAGACCTTGGGGACCATGCTCTTTTTCATAACCTTTCGCAGACCAACGGTGGTGGCGTTTTTGACGGGCACCATTATCGTGGCCTCGCTGTCGAAGACCTTCAGAATGTAGAAGGTCTGGTTTTCCCCGGACACCTCGCAACACTCTATACTCTCAACGATGCCAACGCCATGGGCAGGATAAACGGCAAGGTCCCCTGCTTTAAAACCAGTTACTTCGTATTTCAAGATGGAGCCCCTTTAATAAAAGGAAGGTAGAAGACTAACTTTTAACTACATTAACACATCTATTTTAAAAAGTCAAATTTCGAAGTTCCCCCCTCAGGGCAGGCCCTGGCCGGGCCGGGCCGGCCGGGCCGGGCCGGGCGGCCCGCCCGGAAGGATAAAAAGGTCCTTTCCAATCACCGGATCGAGTTCCACTGAAGAATACCTTATATTAACTCTCTCGCCCCCGTCTTCGATGGCTATGGCGAAAGGTATCTTCAGGCCCTGGACCTCCCGCCAGTCATCCATGGACACCTTCAAAACGGCGGCGCCTTCGCTTAATTTAACGAGCTTCGAGATGTTGCCCTCACCGTCGGTGGAAAATTCGTAATAGCCCTTGAGCTCGGGCCTGCCCATAAGCAAGGAGACAAGCTCACCGGGCCTTAAAGGGTACGGCAATAGGGGGTCGTCCCATCCATACCGTCTCACCTTTCCATTTGAATAGTACGAGAGTCCCTCGCTGTCGCTTACGATTACAGCTACGACATGGTTGAATGGGCCGAGCAGATCCATCCTCACAAGGTCAGGGCTCTTCACCAGTATTACGGCCCTTCCTTTGAACTCTATCTTTTCAAGTTCAACTGTAGCCTCGGCCCTCAATGAACCGGGGGGCTTTACGAGAACGGGCACTGGTTGGATTGAACGTGAGGGACAGCCGGGAAGGATAAAAAGCAGGAAAATGAGTGTGTACGCCCGTTTTGGCACGATTACCGGAGCTCTGGTTTCTCTGTCAGGCTTTCCAGTTTCTCTTTGAGTCCGTCGTTTTCGGGGTTCAGCTCGAAGGCCCTCTTGTATGATTCCATGGCCTTTTGCTTGAATCTTTTGCCCAGGTATGCATCCCCGAGGTGCTCGGCAACGACCGGGTCTTCGGGCAAGTACCGGACGGCCTTCTCCAGTTCAGCTATGGCCCTCTCGTATTCACCCTTCTTATAATATACCCATCCGAGGCTGTCTATTATATGGCCGCTTTCCGGCTCCAGAGAAAGTGCCCTCTTTATGTACTGCTCGGCCTCATCGAGCCTTGTCCCCTTCTCGGCCAGCATATACCCTATGTAGTTCAAAGCGCTCGCGTGCTCGGGATCGAGCTCTATTACCATGAGCATCTGGCTTAAGGTCTTGTCCTCTTCGTCAGCATCGTCGTATAGGACACCGAGCATGAAAAGGAGGCTCACATTTTCCGGGTCGAGCCTAAGCGCCTCCTCGACGGTCGCTATGGCCTCGCTGACCCTCTTTGAATCCCTGTAGACGGCGGCAAGGAGCCGGTAAAGTCCCGAATCACCGCCCTTAAGCTTGATGGCGTCCTTTATGGCCGTTATGGCTTCATCGTACTTTTTCTGCCTCTCGTATATAAATGCCAGGTGTATCCTGGCATCGACAAAGACGTTGTCATTTGCAGGTATCTTCTTAAACTCCTGTTCCGCCCTTTCGAAATCGCCCTTCTCCTCGTAAGCGGAGCCCAGGTAGTAACGTACCTTATACAGATCGGGGTTTGAAATGAGGATCTCTTCGAACTCCTCTATGGCTTCGTCGTACTTTTCGAGCTCGAAGTAGATGAGACCTATCCTTACCGATGCATCAAACCTTGTACTTTCGTCGGCCTTGAGTTCTTCGAAGTGGGCGAGTGCTTCATCGAACCTTTTCTGCTGGATTAAAAGGCTCCCTATCCGGTCCATCAAGCCGTCGTCGTGGGGCAGGTACTCGAGTGCCTTGCGGTAGGTCTCTATGGCCTCGTCAATCTTTCCGTCCTGTTCATAGGCAAGGGCCAGTTCCGTAAATACCACCAGAAAATAGGGCCTTAGCTCCAGGGCCTCCCTGTAATACCGGGCGGCAGCGCCGTAATTCTGCCTGGCTGACTCTGCCTTGCCCATGTAATAATAGGCCTTGTAGGAATCCGGTTTTATGCTGAGAAGCCTCTCGAAAGCGCTGATGGCGTCGTCGTAGAGCTTTTTCCTTACGTAGAGTTTGCCGAGAAGTACATGGGCCTTCTCGCTGGTGGGTTCGAGCTCCAGGGCCTTCTCGTAGTGCTCTATGGCCTCACCGTCCCTTTTTAAAAGCGTGTAAAGTTCACCGAGGAAGATGTGTGCGGGAACGTATCCCGGGTCGACTTTGATCGCCTTGTAAAGGAGCTCAAGGGCGAGTTCTACGTCACCCTTCCTCAAATAGAGGTGTGCGAGATCGGCATATAGCAGGGGGGATTCGGGATCGGCCTCTATGGCAAGCTTGTAGTTCTTTATCGCTCCGTCTATATCACCGCTTTTCTGCTTTAACTGTGCTATGGTGAAATAATAGAGGGCGTCCGTCTCGGAGCTTTTCTGGGAGACCGAACTTATAATGAAAGGCCTCTTGGCCACATAGTGGTTGTCCCGTGTCGATGTTGATTTTACGGTGGTGGTACAGGCCGGTACTGTCGCGAATATGAAAAGGACTATTAACACCAGGCCATTCTGGATAAGCACTCTGTTCATCATACCTCCGATAGATTACGGGTAAAAAGCGAGATAAGAGGTTCTAACGTAAGCTACAAAAATTTTAACACTTTTTCGGCCGATAGTCAATTGAAAGACTGCCGGGTTTAGGGACCCGGAAATCGGCAAATCCGGCCGCTCTGGGGGGCGTGTATTGCGGGCTCGCAAAACGCCCCCCCGGTCGGTTAACCGCCACATTTGTCTTGACACGTAGGTCCGATCCGGACAATATATATGGCGTGAAAGACGAAGCGCTTTTGAACATTCTCGAAGAGACCGCTCAAAGGCTCTCCATAAAGCTCGACTACGACGATCTACGCAGGGGGGAGGTGAACACCCCGGGGGGGGCCTTCGTTCTAAAGGGCAAAAAACACATACTCATCCACAGAAACCTCTCAATAAAGGAGAAGGTCGATGTCCTGGTTGAGATACTCGCGGGCATGGATACCGAAGGGGTGCATATCCCGCCCGAGGCGAGAGAAAGGATCGAGGAGGCAAGAAGGGTGAACGAAGGCCGGAGTTAGGGGCCATCTCCGATTTTTCTACTCTTTTAGAACTATTCACCTTCAGAGCTCCCTCTGCACATTTGAACCCTTCCCGCGAACAATTGTAACGCGTATAAAGTGGTTGACAACTAACAAACCATGTTTTATATTATTTTTCATCTTAAGGTATTAAAGTTCAGGAGGGTTTTAACTGATGTCAGAGAACATATTAGACGTTTCGGACTCGAACTTTGAGACAGTAATACTCAAATCCGAAAAGCCGGCCCTTGTGGATTTCTGGGCAAGCTGGTGCGCGCCTTGCAGGGCCGTAACCCCCATCCTTGAGGAGATGGCCGAGTCACTCGGCGAAAAGGTGCGCTTTGCGAAGATGAACGTCGATGAAAACCCCTCAACGCCCAGCAAATACGGGGTGAGAGGGATACCGACCCTGATACTGTTTAAAAACGGGGCTGTGGTGGACCAGGTCGTGGGGGCGGTGCCTAAAACCCAGATACAGGAACTCATAGACAAGGGGATCTAAGTCTATCCGGCAGCGTTATTTATAAAGGGCGGACACCTTTCGGTGTCCGCCCTTTTTTTGTTCGAAGTAACCGGACGTTGCATATTCACCACAAGCCTGCTAAAATCTTCTCTGTCAAGGCCATGGACGTTATGACCGCAATAAAGGACCGCAGGTCCGTAAGGGAGTTCAAGGGAAAAGAGATCGAACCAGAAAAGGTCGCGGCCCTTAAACAGGCCCTCATATGGGCCCCGAGTGCGGGGAACCTCCAGAGCCGCCGCTTTTACTTCGTAACGAGCGACGACATAAAAAGGAGGCTCGTCCATGCCGCCCTCGGCCAGAGCTTCATACACGACGCGCCGCTTGTCGTTGTGGGTTGTGCCGACACACGTATCGGCGCTCATTACGGTCAAAGGGGCGTAAGCCTCTACTGCATACAGGACCTCGCCTGCAGCATAGAAAACATGATGCTTGCGGCCACGAGCATGGGCCTGGGCACGGTCTGGGTCGGAGCGTTCCACGAAGACGAGGCCGCAAGGATACTCAGTCTCCCCGAAAACCTGAAGCCCCAGGCCATCGTGCCCGTGGGATACCCGGATGAAAGCCCCGAGCCTCCGCCGAGGGTAAGCCTCGTTGAAGCCATAACAGAGGTCAGTTGAACTTAACAGAGGATACCCCTGCCGCAGGGCACCATAATAGCTAAAAGGCATGGAAATTAAACTCTCTCCCAACGCCATAACGGTACTCGAAAGGAGATACCTTAAGAAGGACGAAAAGGGTAACGTCGTAGAGACCCCGGAGGAGATGTTCCGCAGGGTGGCGAGGAACATCGCCCGGGCGGAGGTGATATACAGAAAAGACGCGGACACCGGGGCGGTTGAAGAAAGATTCTTCGAGATGATGTCCGCTTTGGAGTTTCTGCCCAACTCCCCCACCCTCATGAACGCCGACAGGAGGCTGCAGCAGCTTGCCGCCTGTTTCGTCCTGCCCGTTTACGACTCCCTCGATTCCATCTTCGAGTCCGTAAAGAACACGGCCATCATCCACCAGTCCGGCGGGGGCACGGGGTTTTCCTTCAGCCGCCTTAGGCCCTCCGACGACATCGTTGGCTCAACGGGCGGGGTCGCGAGCGGCCCCGTGTCCTTCATGCGCGTATTCAACGCTGCAACAGAGGCCATAAAACAGGGGGGCACGAGGAGGGGCGCGAACATGGGGGTCCTGAGGGTTGACCACCCGGACGTTGCAAGCTTCATAACCGCCAAGGAAGACCCGAGAGAGTTTGTAAACTTCAATATCTCGGTCGCCCTTACGGACCGGTTCATGGAGGCGCTGGAAAAGGGCATAGATTACGAGCTCATAAACCCCAGGACAGGTTCTGTTACGGGCAAAAAGAGCGCAAAGGAGGTCTTCGACCTTATCGTCGAGTGCGCATGGAAGAGCGGCGAGCCTGGAGTGCTCTTCATAGACAGGATAAACTCGAAGCAACCCACCCCGAATGTCGGCCAGATAGAGGCCACCAACCCCTGCGGTGAGCAGCCGCTTCTGGCCTATGAGCCCTGCAACCTCGGGTCCATAAACCTCGGCAAGATGGTCAAAAAGGCCGACAACCGTTACGAGATAGATTACAAGAAACTGGACACTACCGTACGCCTGGGCGTGAGGTTCCTCGACAACGTTATAGACATGAACCACTACCCGGTGCCCGATATCGAGCGCATGGCAAAAGGTAACCGAAAGATAGGGCTCGGGGTGATGGGCTTCGCCGACCTTCTTGTGAGGCTCAGGATACCTTATGCGAGTGAAAAGAGCTTCAAAGTCGCAGAGGGGCTCATGCAGTTTATAAAGCAGAGCGCATGGGAGACCTCGAGGGAACTCGCCGATGAAAGAGGGCCCTTCCCGAACCTGGTCGGGAGTATATTCGACGAGCCAAAGCTCAGAGCGGTAAGGAATTCAACCACGACCACCGTCGCCCCCACGGGCACGCTGAGCATCATAGCCGGATGCTCCTCCGGCATAGAGCCATATTTTTCCTTGAGCTACACAAGACAGGTCCTCGAGGGCCTCGAGCTTCCTGAGCTCAACCCGCTCCTTATAGAGGTCTCAAGGGAGGAAGGATTTTACAGTACGGATCTCACGGACTATATATCAAAGGGGGGGCTTCTCAAGGACCGCGATGACGTGCCCGAGGAAATAAAAAAGATCTTCGTTACGGCCTTCGAGATAAACCCCGAAGACCACATAAGGATGCAGGCGGCCTTCCAGAAACACACGGATAACGCGGTCTCCAAGACGATAAACCTCCCTGCCGAGGCCACCGCGCAGGACGTAAAAAAGGCCTATCTCATGGCCTACAAGCTGGGGTGCAAGGGTGTGACAGTTTACAGGAGCGGCACAAGGCCCGGCCAGGTACTTACCTGCAACAATACCCTTTACTGCTAAAAAGGGTTTTACTTGGGGGCCGAAATCTGTTAATAAGAAACCTGCCTTCTTGCATATTTGTTGAATCAACAAAAACTCATAAGGAATGAGAAATGAAAAAGCTCGCACCATCCATACTGTCCGCAGACTTTACATGCCTCGCAAAGGAGATTAAGGCGGTAGAGGACGCCAAGGCCGACTACATACACATCGACATAATGGACGGACACTTCGTGCCGAACATAACCGTGGGGCCCTTCATCGTCGAGGCGGTAAGGAGAGTTACGAGGCTCCCCCTCGACGTGCACCTCATGATAGAAAGGCCCGAACAGTACATACCCGCATTCGCCAAGGCAGGAAGCGATATCATAACCGTACAGGTCGAGTCCACACCGCATCTGCACAGGGCCGTGCAGATGATAAGAGAAAACGGCGTCAGGGCGGGTGTGACGTGCAAGCCGTCCACCCCGCTCGATTTCCTCGAACACATAATAGACGACGTGGACCTGGTCCTTGTAATGTCCGTTAACCCCGGCTTCGGAGGCCAGGAGTTCATCCCGGCCTCCCTGGAAAAGGTCAAGGCGGTTAGGAAGATACTCGACTCCCGCCACTCAAGCGCCGAACTCGAGATAGACGGCGGGATAAAGGTAGGCAACATCGGCGCGGCCTCGAAGGCCGGTGCGGACGTTTTCGTCTCCGGCTCCGCAATATTCGGAAGCGACGACTACAAAAAGACCATAAGGGCCATGAGACGGGAGCTCAGGGAGAAGCATTGACCCCCTTCGCCCCCTTCAAAGACTTTCACCTGTAATTCTTAAGTATCCTGGATTGCCGGCTCCACGCCTTTTAAAACCACCGGCAGGTGCATATGAGCAAAGTCTACCACCTGGGCCTCGGGAAAAAAGAGCTCCAGGGCGCAAAGATAGCGCTCCTTCCC
>JAUVFY010000212.1 GCA_030594025.1 Deltaproteobacteria bacterium
GAGGAGAACCGAAGATTCCTCAACGAGCTTCCGAGGACCATTGACCTGGACAGCAAGTTCCTGGTCATACATGGCTGGGTAAACAACACAGACAGCTACATCATGGGGGCCTACGACGCCGCCGAGAACTTCAGACTCTTGAAGGAGGCCCTGGGCAGAAAGCTCGGGGGGCTCTGTTTTTTCGGCCATACCCACGTGAGGGTCACTTACGTCGATGAGGGCTCTGAGGTCTCTGCGAACCTCGACAACCCGCTCGAGCTCAAACCCGAGACAAACTATCTCGTGAATCCGGGTAGCGTGGGTCAACCGCGGGACGGGGACCCCAGGGCCTCGTTCGCGGTCCTTGACGAAAAGGACTCGGAGATAACCTTCTACAGGGTCGAATACGACATAGAGAGTTGCGCAAGGAAGGTCCTCGAGGCGGGCCTTCCGGACGTACTTGCCCGGAGGTTAAAGGCCGGCTGGTAAGATACAGGGGCCGAAGGGGGTTTTTATCGAACCCGTCCCCCGGGATGCGGGATAAGATTCAGAATTTTAATTTTTTTTATGGATGTTTTTTAAAGTCTTTTAATTTTTTTAGCGTTTTTTTAGCGTTTTTAAGCGTATGTGGAAGTTTTTAACGGCGGGGCGTACTGACGCGCGTTTTCACCGGGGCTTCAATGAATGGTGTCCTTGGCCTCCAGCTTTTCGAAGACCATCTTGCCGGACTTGAAGGGGTCTTTGGTGAACTTGTCCCGGCAATTCTTGCAGAGTATGAATATGGACTCCTCGAAGACTTCCTGCTCGATGGAGCCGGGGTCCGCATGCTCGATAGCGTCCAGGAGGTCGTTTATCCCCTCTTCCACGTCCCCGGGGTATTCTTCAAGGTAGCCGTCGAAGTCGGCGAAGCTCTTTATCTCGATAACGTACTTCAGACTGCCTCTCGGAAGTTCCTTGCCGCAGCTGTGACAGAGGATTTTCATAAACCACCGGACCTTTCCATGCCCCTCCTCCCCCCTTCTCCCCCCTTCGGGGACACTCGGTATTCACCAAAAATCATACATATAAACAAGGCCCTTGTCAAACTAAATAGGAATGTGCTATATGTTCAGCACCATGTCAATCGAAGAGATACTTTCAAGAAACGCCTACCTCCTTACGATCGAGCTCCGGCTCTTCTGGCTCGTGGCTGCAATCTACGGCGTATGTTTTCTCCTTTTCACCCTCCATGCGCTCACCCGTAGCGTTCCTGTGGGAAGGGGGGCACAGGGCCTTTTATGGACCGGTGTGGTCTTCCATGTTGCGTTGATTGTCCTGAGGACCATCGAAGGCGGCAGGGGCCCTTTCCAGACCCTGTACGAAAGCCTCTCTCTCTTTGCACTTACCGCGTCATTTACATACCTTTATATATCGAGGAGGTGGAAGGACGTTTACCTTCCCGGGACGTTCGTTACGCTACTCGCCACAGGGGCCTGCCTCTATGCCCTTTTGAGAAGGTCTCCGGCCGTTAACCCGCTCTTCCCGTCTCTCCAGAGTTACTGGTTCGAATGGCACGTGATACTGGCGTTTTTCTCCTATGCCGTTTTCGCGGTAAGCTCGGCGATAGAGGCCACATACCTCATCATGAAACCGATTTTAAAAAGGGGGCTGGCCGCAGGGTATGGCCTTACGCTTTCTAACCTCGCCGAGTTCCGCTCTACCACCAGAAAGCTCGTGATATTCGGCTTCCCCTTCCTCACGTTCACCATATTCTCGGGTGCGGCGTGGGCCAACGAGGCGTGGGGCAGGTACTGGGGCTGGGACCCCAAGGAGACCTGGGCGCTCATTACCTGGACCGTGTTCGCCATGTACCTGCACGCAATGGCCGTGCCCGCCTGGAGGGAAAAACCGGCCTCAGCCCTTAACCTTACGGGCTTCGTTTGCATGATAATGACATTTCTCGGGGTCAACTGGCTCGCAAAGCTCTTCGGCATACCGGGCCTTCACCTCTATGCGGTGTGATGAATAAATGGATAAGAAGCGGATAAAAGAAGACCTCTCAAAATGGGGCGGCTGGTCCTACAAGAAACTCTCTTCAATGAGGGTCTCCGTATACATACTTGCGCTTCTTCTGCCCTTCTACATGCTGGGGACGATATTCCCCCAGGGAGGCGACATCGGGCTTTACGAAGAGGCCGGCGGAAAGTTCCCCGGGGTTGTGCGTTTGTTCGACCTTTTGAACATATTCCAGACCCCGTGGTTCCTCATCCCGGCCCTTTTACTCTTCGCGAACATCTTCGTATGCGCTTACGACAGGTTCTTCTCTCTCATGGTCCGAACGGGCCCGGCCCCAGAAACGCTCAGGCCCGAGTTCATAATCCCCCTCGGCTCTCACATGGACGAAGCCGCTGTAGAGCGTGTGCTCAAGGAAAAACTCGGCTTCAGGGACGTGCCCCCGTCCGAGAAGGGCGAAGGGGGCAGAGGGGGCAAAGCCAACCCCTGGAAGGTAAAGGAA
>JAUVFY010000120.1 GCA_030594025.1 Deltaproteobacteria bacterium
AGTTAAGGAAGTGCCCCCAGAGCTTTCGGAAAAAGCTCTAAAGTTGCGCGAGCAGATGGTCGAGGCCATTGTGGAGACCGACGACGCACTAATGGAAAAATACCTCGAAGGCGGAGAGGTCACCGAGGAGGAGCTTAAAAAGGGGCTCCGAGAGGGGGTGCTTACAAAGAAATTCATACCGGTGCTTTGCGGCTCCGCATACAATAACATGGGCATAAATCTACTAATGGACATAATTAACGACTGTCTCCCCTCACCCCTTGAAAGGGGGCCTGTCAAAGCTTCGGACCCGAAAAGCGGAGAAGAGGTCTCGAGGGCCCCGGCTGAGGACGAGCCTTTCTCAGCGCTCGTCTTCAAAACCCTTATCGATCCCTTCACCGGGAAACTCTCCTTTTTCAGGATTTATTCCGGAAAGGTTACCGGGGAGTCAACCGTCTACAACCCGAAGCAGAACGTGAAGGGAAAGGTAGGGCACCTGCTGCTTCTCGAGGGGAAAAAGACAAAAGAGGTAAACGAGGCATCGGCCGGCGACATAGTGGCCGTGGCCAAGCTCAAGAGTACCTCCACCGGGGATACCCTGTGCGACGCAAATAGCCCGGTCCAGTTCGCCCCCTTCCCCCCGGTCAACGCGGCACTGTCTTACGCAATGACGGCGAAGACCAAGACCGATGAGGACAAGGTCCCCCAGGGAATGGCAAGGCTCATCGAGGAGGACCCGAGCCTCGAGTTCAGAAGGGACGAGGAGACAAAGGAGTTTATCCTCTCCGGGGTCGGCCAGGTCCACCTCGAGGTGGGCATCGAGAGGCTCAAGCGCAAGTACGGCTGTGAGGTGGAGCTCAAGACCCCGAGGATAGCTTACAAGGAAACGATACGTTCCTCGGCGAAGGTCCAGGGCAGATACAAAAAGCAGTCTGGCGGAAGGGGCCAGTACGGAGACACCTGGCTCGAGATATCCACGCTCTCCAGGGGCGAGGGGTTCGAGTTCGTAAACAATATCGTTGGCGGCGTGATACCGCGCCAATACATACCGGCGGTGGAAAAGGGCGTTAAGGAGGCCATGCAGCGCGGGGTGCTTGCCGGCTACCCGGTCGTTGACATAAAGGTCAGGCTCTATGACGGCTCACACCATTCGGTGGACTCCTCGGAGATGGCCTTCAAGATAGCCGCCTCCATGGGCTTTAAAAAGGCAGTGGAGCAAGCCCAGCCCGTGCTTCTCGAGCCCATAATGAGCATGGAGATACTCGTTCCCGACGATGTCATGGGGGACGTAATAGGGGACCTCAACTCCAGGAGAGGCAAGGTCCAGGGGGTGGAACCAAAGAGGGGGAACCAGAACATAAAGGCCATCGTCCCCATGGCCGAGGTAGTAAACTACGCATCCGTCCTGAACGGCCTAACGGCCGACAGGGGGGTTTTCACGATGGAGTTCTCCCGTTACGAGGAGGTGCCCGGCCACCTGAGCCAGAAGTTAATCGCGGAATTAAAGGCAGAGAAGGAGAAGAGCTAGAGGACCGCGTGAAGTTAAGGAAGTCGCTCGTAAAATTCGTATCCGGGGACAGTCCCAAAGAGGTGCGTTTGGCCGCGGCACAGGGGCTCGTGGAGATGACCCCAGGGGACCTGGTCACAGTTCTTTTCTTATTGAGCCACGACGCCGACACGGAGGTCTCCAGGGCTGCAAAGAGGTCCTTTGAGGAGCTTACCGCGGATACCATCTCTTCGGCCGTGGAAGCCGGTCTGGACCCTTTTGTGCTTGAAAAGCTAACCGCAGTGCACGGGGAAAGAGCAGCGGAGCTTAAGACAACACCCCGCGGGGAAAGATCGGAAAAGACCTCGGAAGCCGAGCCTGCCGGCGAAAGGGCGGAGGAAAAAGCGGATGAGCCCGAACCAGGCCCTGAGGACCCCGAAACCGATTACACGCCCTCTCAAGATGAGGTTGAAGAGTTCGAAGAGCTGAGCCTTCTGAAACAGATTGAGAATATGACGGTGGGACAGAAGATAAAGATGGCGCTCACCGGAGACAAGGCCGCAAGGGTGATATTGATAAAGGATTCTAACAAACAGATATCGACGAGTGCGCTTAAAAACCCCAGGATAACCGAGGATGAGGTGCTGAAGCTCACGTCCACAAAGGGCACCCCGGAAGAGCTCCTGAGGCTCATTGCCGTCAACAGGGAATGGGTCAAGAACTACCAGATAAAGAGCACCCTGGTAACGAACCCCAGGACCCCGTTGCGTATCGCGTTGAAGTTTCTTTCCCAGCTTCACGACAAAGACCTCATAAGCTTGTCCAGGAGTAAAAACATACCCAATGTAGTTGCAACCAGCGCAAGAAAGACGCTTGAGTGGAGGAAGAAGCATTAGTCTATATTTGCCAAAAAAAATTTTCACCGTACGCCCATATAATGGCCGGTAAACGCTCGCCCGTCGGGGTCCACACCTCCATACAGGGGGGTTTAACAAATGCCATAGACAGGGCCACTTCTCTGGGGTGTGAAACGGTACAGATATTCGGGCGTAACCCCAGGAGCTGGAAGGTCCTGCCTGTTTCAAAGGGGGAGGCCGAAAGGTTCAGAAAAAAGCGGGAAGAGGCGGGGCTGGGGCCCCTGGTAGTTCATGCTTCCTACCTAATTAACCTCTCCGTGCCCGACGAGGCCCTTTTCAAGAAGTCCGTGGGGCTTTTCATAAAAGAACTCGGCATAGCCGTGGCCCTGGGGGCAGAATATATGGTAACACACCTCGGTAGCACAAGGGGTAAGCCCGGCGGGTTCGGCATAAAAAGGGTTGCCCAGGCACTTAAAGAGGTCGCCCGGTTGAAGCCCGGGCCCACAGTAGAGATACTGCTTGAGAACACGGCCGGAGGGGGGAGCCAGACGGGGAGTAGCCTCGAGGAGATAGGCTCTATCATCGATAAGGTGAAGGGTCTTAAAACCGGTTTCTGCTTCGACACATGCCATGGTTTCGCGGCGGGCTATCCGATGAATACCCCCGCCTCGGCGGCGGCTCTGGTAAAAACGCTGGATAAAGAGGTGGGGCTTGAGAAGCTAAAACTCATTCACCTGAACGATTCCAAGGCCCCCCTGGGCTCAAGGGTGGACCGGCACGAGCACATAGGCAGAGGCATGATAGGGACCACTGGGCTGAGCGTTTTCCTGAACGACCCCGGGATAAGGGGTGTGCCCGTTATACTGGAGACACCGAAGAAAACCGAAAAGGACGACGAAAAAAACCTCAAAAAACTGAGGAATATGATAAAAATATGAAGACGATCCTCCAGGCATGAGGATTGAGGAGGAAAAAGATGAGGATCATTATAATAGGGGCAGGGGTTGTTGGATACACCATCGCAAAGAAGCTCTCCTCAGAGGGCCAGGACGTGGTCCTCATAGAGAAGGATGAAAAACGCATAAGGGAAGTAAAGGAGGGCCTCGACGTCAAGGTGATCCACGGCAGCGGCTCCACTCCGAACGTGCTCATGGAAGCGGGCATAGACAAGGCCGAGATGGTGATAGCGGTTACCAACAGCGACGAGGTCAACATGATAGCCAGTCTCATAGCCGGCACACAGACGAAGGTGCCTAAAAAGATAGCCCGCATAAGGAACCCTGATTATACGAGCTATACGAGGATCTTCGAAGAAGACTACCTCGACCTGGACCTCAACATGAACCCCCAGAAGTGCGCCGCAGACAGGATAATAAAGATTATCGAGGTACCGGGGGCTGTGGACGTGGTGGATTTAATCAACAGCAAGCTCAAAGTCGTAGGATGCAGGCTTACCGAAAGATGCTCGCTCATGGGCAAGAGGCCCAAAAACCTTAAAACCGAGGGCAGGTACCTCATCGTGGCTGTATACCGCGGTGGCTCAACGCTCATACCCCAGGACTCAACCGTGCTCGAGAAGGGGGACCTGGTTTTCGCCATAACCCGTTCCGGCGAGGCGGAAAATCTAATGAAGCTTCTCGGGGGCGCCGGCGAGAAGCCCGGCAACAGGGTCGTAATCGTGGGGGGCGGCGACATAGGTTATATACTGGCCAAGCACCTCGAGGGTGAGGGCTACCAGGTCAAGGTCTTCGAAAGGAAAGAAGAGAGGTGCACCTTCCTTGCGGAAAAGCTCGAAAAGACCATCGTTATAAACGGGGACGGAACGGACAGGGACCTTCTCATGGAGGAGAACATCTCTGACACCGACACCTTTATAGCCGTGACCGACGACGAGGAGGCCAACATACTTACCTCGCTTCTTGCAAAGAGGCTCGGAGCCGAGCGTTGCATCACGCTTATAGACAAGCCCGAGTACCTCTCAATGGTCTCCACAATAGGCATTGACGTAGCCGTGAGCCCGAGGCTCTGCTCTGTGAGCGGGATACTCCAGTTCGTACGCCGGGGCAAAGTTCTTTCCGTTACAGCGCTGATGGAGGAGAGGGTCGAGGCCCTGGAGACGGTGGCCCTTGAGACCTCGGATATAGTGGACGTGCCGCTAAAGGATATAAAGTTCCCTCAGGGCGCCATAATCGGGGCTGTAGTAAAAGATGACAAGGTGATGCTTCCAGACGGAGAGACGGTCATAAAGGCGGGGGACAAGGTGGTAATCTTCGCGCTTACGAAGGTCATACCCAAGGTGGAAAAGGCGGTCACGGTAAAACCGGAATACTTCTGAGTCGTTGCTCAACCAGATGGAAGCTATAAGTCTTTGTCATAAAAGATAACCAAAGGGAGGATGGGTTTGAGGCTCAGGGTAGCCTTTCAGGTAGTAGGGCTCATAAATATCTTCCTTGCGCTGGCCATGCTGGCGCCTCTGGTC
>JAUVFY010000181.1 GCA_030594025.1 Deltaproteobacteria bacterium
GAGGTGGTTATTCAACCTGCCGGAAAAACTATTTACCAAACTCCCGCTCGTTAAGATACTCTACTCCTCGGTCAGGGACCTCATAAACGCGTTCGCGGGAGAAAAAAGGAGTTTTAATAAACCAGTACTGGTAACGTTCCTCGAAGGGGGCGCAGGGGGGGCGGGGGGCGCGGGGGGCGCAAAGACAATCGGCTTTATAACGAGGGAGGATTTAAAATTCCTCGGCCTTTCCGGCCACGTGGCGGTTTACCTCCCGCAGTCGTATAACTTTGCGGGTAACCTCTTTGTCGTCCCCACCGAGAGGGTCCAGCCCCTTGATGCCGACAGCTCCGAGGTCATGGCCTTCGTGGTATCGGGCGGCATTTCCGGGGGCACGGCTTAAGCCCTGTTAATAAGGAGGTAACTCAAGTGACGCGGTTAAACGCGCCCTCGCCATTACCATCTCGTGGAGCCTGCATAAATCGGTCCTGTGGGCCATTGTTCACGGCATCTTCTCGTGGCTCTACGTGGCCTATTACGTAATAACCACGCTGTAAGTGCGATGACCCTTTACGGTTTAATTATAAAACCTTCAAACGCCCGGCAAACCTCATACGCGCCTGAGCCTTGCCGCAAAGAACCCGTCTATATAGTGTCGGTGGGGATAGGTCGTAAGATATCCTTCGCCGGTAAAGAGCTCCCTGCACGAGGCGGGAAGGAACTCTTTACCGCCCTCAAGAGTAAAATCCCTGTTCTTCTTAAGAAAGCCCTCTACGACGTCTTCTGTCTCCTCGGGCTCGAACGTGCAAGCCGAGTATACAATTCTCCCTCCCTTTTTTACGTATTTGGATAGATTCTCGAGGAGCCTTTTCTGTAGACCGGAGAGTTCCTTTATGTCCTCGACTTTTCTTTTAAGCTTTATGTCGGGCTTTCTCCTCAGCACCCCGAGCCCGGTGCAGGGGACGTCTATCAAGACGGCGTCAAAACCTTCCTTCGGAACGGACAGCGTCCACGACGGTTCCTGGAAGAGCGTGGGTTGGAACTTGAGCGGCAATGTAGCGTCTGCAACGGTCGTCTCAACGATGCCTATTTCGAACCTCTTAAGGGCTTCCTTCAGGGGCTTTAATCTGCCGCTGTGCCTGTCCATGGCGACCACAAGCCCCGTATTATGCATCAACTGTGCGATGTGGGTTGTCTTGCCCCCGGGTGCGGCGCAGGCATCAAGAACGGTTTCACCGGGTGCGGGCGAGAGGAGAAAAGGGACGAGCTGGGAGGCCTCGTCCTGAATGTAATAGCGCGGGTCTTCCGGGTCCGGAGGGGAAAGCCTGAGCCTCTGCCTCCCAACGACCTCGGCCCCGTCAGGCGAGTAGGCGGTACTTTCCACCCGAAAACCCTCTTCGGTCAATTGCCTTATGAGTTCATCCCTCGTGAGCCTCAAGGTGTTTACCCTCAATGTCGTGGGCGGGATTTTTAGATTGGCCTGGCAGAGCTCAATGGCCTCCTTTACCCCGTACCTCTTTATCCACCTCTCGACCATCCACGCGGGGTGGGAGAATACGATCGAGATGTACTCCACCGGCTCCCTGCTCAAAACAGGAAACACAATCCCCGCCCTTCCGGTGTCCACCATCTTAAGGACCGCGTTTACGAAGCCCGTCCTTTTGGCCCCTCCCCTTTGGGGGCCTTCGAGCTTTATAAGCTCCACGGTCTCGTTTATCGCTGCCTGCGGGGGGACCCTGGTGAGAAAAAGGAGCTGGTATATGCCGAGCCTGAGGGCGTTTAAGACCCTGTGCTCGAGTTTTTTCGTCTTTATCTTGGAAAAACCGTCTATTATCCAGTCAATCTTTATCTGCCACCTGAGGACCCCGTTCACTAACTCCATGGCAAAGGCCCTGTCAAGGCCCTTGAGTGCGGAAAGCTCCCTTGCAAGGAGTATATCTGCATAGGCGTCTCCCGCCTCGACCCTCCCGAGGATACCCAACGCCACGTACCTGGGGTTTTTGTTTTTCGGTACCCGTATAGTCATTGTTAAAGCTTGTGCCTACCTTGTGTACTCTATCTTTACTATCTTTGAAAAACCGGCGAGGTAGAGTGCGCCGTCGGGGCCCACGGTTATGTCCGCGAACTCGGTATTCGCAAAGCCCGCGGGCATCCAGACGGAAAAGTCCTCTCTTCTTACCTTATCCATGGCGGCCCCGGTAAGCCTAATCCTATAGATGCGTCCGTAGTTATAGTCCACGACGAACATGTTGTCCCTGTACCCCCGGGGGAAGTTTCCCCACGGGGGGTAAAAGACAATCCCGGTGGGTGCGACCGAGCGCAGACCGAAGTCCCAAATCGGATTATCATGTTTATGGTCTGCATTAAAACCCTTTTCAACGGGCCAGCCGTAGTTCCCCCCCTTGACAATCCTGTTTATCTCGTCGTAGCCAACGGGACCGTTCTCCGTGGCGTAAAGCGTGGAGTTTGCCGGGTTCCAGGCCATATCGAAACTGTTCCTCAGGCCCTTTGCGTAGAATATATCCGATGGTCTCTTGTACCTCACGGGAAGACGGCCCCTTACGTTCACGCGGAGAATCTTACCGAGAAGGTTCGTATCTTCCTGGGACCTCCCCGGGCTACCCCCGCCGTCGCCCACTGTTATATAGAGGAAGCCGTCGGGGCCGAAGTTTATGTTACCGCCGTTATGGTTCGAAGCCGGCACGTGGTCCTCTATCTCGAGGACCTTAACGGGGTTCCTGCCCCTCCCTTCGACCTCCTTCATACGGACAACCCTGTTGTTCGGGCTTTCGGGCACAGAGTAGTAAAAGTAGACGAAATGGTTCTTTTCGAATGCCGGGTCAAAGGCTACGCCCAGTAGCCCCCTTTCCCCCACGGGGTCTACTTCGAACTCGGCCCAGGGACTCGGATCCAGGCGTCCGTCCTTTACAACCCTCACGCGGCCGGTGTTTTTCTCCAGGAAAAATAGCCTCCCGTCAGGGGCAAAGGCAAGGGTTATGCAGGCGTCGAGCCCTGTAAGGTAATCCGTAACCTTGAACCCC
>JAUVFY010000152.1 GCA_030594025.1 Deltaproteobacteria bacterium
CCACATCTGGTTCTGCCCGACCTCGGTCGTTACTATGGCGTTCCCCTTTGTGGCCTCGTAGAGCTTGGCTATGACGTACTGGGGCGATATCATGCCCCTCCTGTCCTGCCTGTAAGTGAGCTTGTGCGTACGGTTCCACTCGTGGAGCTGCTTGTGCCACCCTTTGAGGTTCTTTTTAAACTCCTTCAGCTCCGCCGCCCCGGGGACCATCTTCAAAATGTCCTTCAGAACCCCCTTGACATCACCCACTATGGGGACGTCGACCTCGACGTTCTTGCTTATGGACGTGGGGTCTATGTCTATGTGGACTATCTTCGCATAGGGCGCAAACTCGTCTATCTTACCGGTAACCCTGTCGTCGAACCGGGCCCCTATGGCTATCAGGCAGTCCGTGCTGGTAACGGCCATGTTCGCACAATACGTGCCGTGCATGCCGAGCATGCCGAGGAAGAGCGGGTCGGTTCCCGGGTATGAGCCCAGACCCATGAGGGTGAGCGTTACGGGTATGTCGAGCTTTTTTGCGAACCTCTTGAGCTCGTCCGCCGCGTTCGAAAGAAGAACCCCTCCGCCCGCGTATATGACGGGACGCTTCGACTTCATTATCAGGGCCAGGGCCCTCTTTATCTGACCCGTGTGCCCCTTGTATTTGGGCTGGTAGCTCGCTATCTGGACCGTCTGCGGGTAGTGGAACTCCGTGGACTGGCTCTGGACGTCCTTGGGAAGGTCCACCAGAACAGGCCCGGGCCTCCCGGTGGTCGCAACGTAAAAGGCCTCCTTTATAGTCCTGGCAAGCTCCTTTATGTCCTTTACCAGGTAGTTATGCTTCGTGCAGGGCCTGGTAATACCCACTATGTCCGCCTCCTGGAAGGCGTCGTTGCCAATCATGGGGGTGGGGACCTGGCCTGTAAAAACGATGACCGGGATGGAGTCCATGTACGCCGTGGCAAGGCCCGTGACGGTATTCGTGGCCCCCGGGCCGGAAGTCACAAGCACTATGCCCGGCCTTCCGGAGGCCCTCGCATAGCCGTCGGCCATGTGGACCGCGCCCTGCTCGTGTCTTACGAGAACATGCCTTATGGGGCCATTGTATAGGGCGTCGTATATGGGCAGTACCGCCCCCCCGGGATACCCGAAGATGGTATCCACCTTCTCCTTAAGTAGGCATTCGATGAATATCTGCGCCCCTGTCATCTTTGAACTCTTGCTCATCCGTTACCTTTCCAATTTTTTTTAACTATTTACTTCTTTTGGCCCTTTTAAATTAAACACTCACAGGCCTTCACAATCGCCCCGGTGTTCGCAGATTTTTTGATTAACCCCACCTTCAACCGGGTTTAAATTAAAACCCCTCAGGCCTTTACAATCGCCCCTGTGTTCGCAGAGGTGACGACCTTCGCATACCTCGCGAGCCAACCCTCGTTTATCTTGGGCTCAGGGGCCTTCCATCTCTTCTTTCGCCTTTCGAGCTCGGCTTCGGTAACTTTCAGGGTTATCCTTCTTCCAGGTATGTCGAGCTCTATCGTATCGCCGTCCCTTACGAACGCTATGGTGCCCCCCTCCATGGCCTCGGGAGAGATGTGTCCCACGCAGGGGCCCCTTGTTCCCCCGGAGAACCTCCCGTCGGTTACGAGCGCAACTGACTCGCCGAGGCCCATCCCCATGAGGGTGGCCGTGGGGGCGAGCATCTCCCTCATCCCGGGCCCCCCCCTGGGCCCCTCGTATCTTATGACTATGACGGTGCCGGGTTTTATACGCCCGCCCATAATAGCCCTCATGGCCCCGGCCTCGGAATCGAAGACCTTTGCCGTGCCCTTGAAGCGCATCATCTTTTTACTTACCCCGGACTGCTTGACGACAGAGCCCCGGGGGGCGAGGTTCCCCTTTAAAACCACGATACCACCTTCCGGGCGGTAGGCCTTGTTTAAGGGCCTTATGACCTCGTCGTCGATGTACTCGACGTCCTCGATTATGGACTTTATCCTTTTACCCGAGATGGTGGGGTTGTCTTTAATCTTCCGTTTCAGGCGGGCCATGACAGCCCCTATGCCGCCAGCCCAGTGGAGGTCTTCCATGTAATAGTTCCCCACGGGCTCTATGGAGACTATGTGAGGGGTGGTTCTGCTTAACCTGTCAAAGAGCTCGAGCGGAAGCTTCACGCCCGCCTCGTTAGCCAGCGCGAGGAGGTGAATAACCGTATTCGTAGACCCGCCGAGGGCCAGGTCGACCCTTATGGCGTTTTCAAAGGCCGCCCGTGTCAATATCTTTCTCGGGGTGAGCCCCTTTCTTACGGCCTCGACAATTTTTTCGCCGCTTTCAAAGGCTATCCTTTTCTTCTCGGCCGTAACCGCGGGTGCCGTGCCGCAGAGCGGCAGGCTCATGCCCATGGCCTCGGTCAAAGAGTTCATCGTATTGGCCGTGTAAAGGCCCTGGCAACTCCCCACCCCGGGGCAGGCGCCCATCTCGCAGGCCTGGAGCTCTTTTTTAGTTATCTCGCCCTTCTTGAAACGGCCCATGGCCTCGAAGGTGTTCCTTATAAAAGAGAGCTTTTGGCCCCTGTACCTACCGGTCATCATGGGCCCGGCGGTAACGATTATCGACGGTATATCGAGCCTTGCCGCGGCCATGAGCATGCCCGGGGTAATCTTGTCGCAGTTGGTTAAGAAGACCATCCCGTCAAAAGCATGTGCCTGGGCTATAGTCTCACACATGTCCGCTATGAGCTCCCTCGAGGGCAGCGAATAATGCATACCCCTGTGGCCCATGGCTATCCCGTCGCATATGCCGGGTAGACCGAAGACCATCGGGTGGGCCCCGGCCGAGTGGACGCCGTTCTCTATGAACCTCTCGAGCTCACGCATCCCGGTGTGCCCCGGGATTATGTCCGTAAAACTCGAGGCCACCCCGATAAAGGGTTTCTTCATCTCGGAGGGGGTTATGCCCGTTGAGTAAAGGAGCGCCCTGTGGGGGACCCTCTGGAAACCCTTTTTTATCCTGTCGCTTCTCATTGGATGTGTTTACCAAGCCCGGGCCCTATAAAACCTTATACTATACCGTCGGGGCCTTCGAGGCTCATCTGGTCAGAAAAATCTTTAACCCTGTTTTTTAAATTTTTATTTTTTATTTAGCTCAGCGGCACCTTGCGAGAAAATTCTCCAGCTTGTCCTTTGCCGCGAGTTTTAGTTTCTTGAGCCTTTTTCTCTCCAGCTCCTCCTCGTTGCTCAAATGCCCCTTTTTTTCCATCTTTAAAAGCTGCTTCTTGTAGCCATGGTGAGCCGTGTATATCTGCTTGAACTCCGTGTTCTCCTTGAGGAGCTTCTCGCAGAGATCCTTGTCCCTGACCTCCATAGGCCTTCACCTCCTTCCCTCAAAAGAGGACTTTCGGGTTGAAAAAACGTTGTAATTTCGCTTATAAAAAAACGAATTCAATATAAGAAAATTTTAACCCATGGACAAAAACTTGTCAACAGAACGCTTGAGTAGAACGATTTTCAATTTTCAGGCCCAAGTGTCCGTAGTTCGTACATAAAAAGACTATCGTCCTGAGGACCGCCCGGAGGACCGTCCTGAGGACCGTCCCATAAATGAAAACTTCTTTATCTCTGCCTCGGACTTCCTCATGTATACGGGGCTCACCTCTCGGGGGTCCATCGATTTTCCTTCGCCCCTCAGGGAAAGCTCCGCTATGTTCGAGG
>JAUVFY010000170.1 GCA_030594025.1 Deltaproteobacteria bacterium
AATCTTCCACATTGAGAATTTTAATGCGTTTGGCTTCAGTCATCTTTCCATATCTTCCGGGCTCAGCTCGCTCAAGGTCCAGTAAAGTTCTATAAGCTTTACGGCCTCGGTAAACTTGCCAAACTCCACGGGCTTTATGATGTAGCCCGCGACACTCTTCTCGAAACTCCTTACCCTGTCCTCCTCCTCGCGTGACGTGGTAAGGACTATTACCGGAATGCGTCTGAGCTCAGAGTCGGCCTTTACTGCTTTTAAAAATTCGATCCCGTTCATTACCGGCATGTTCAAATCAAGCAGGATGATGCCCGGCCTCGGATTATTTTTATTATTTTTCTTATCACTGTATTTATCGTGCACGGAGCCCTCGTGCCTTTCATGCCTTAAGTAGGCGAGGGCCTCTTCTCCATTCGATGCGACAAGGAGCGGGTTGGTAATTTTGTTTTTCTTGAAGGCCCGCTTAACGGTCATTACGTCTATTTCGTCGTCCTCCACCAACAGAACCGGTATATTGTTTCTCATAAATTAAGACCTCCTTCTCGTCATGATTTTGGCAACATGAAACTGAATGTGCTCCCCTTATCCATCGTTGATTCCACGTGGACGTGGCCGCCGTTCATCTCAACTATCTTTTTTACAATTGTAAGGCCGACCCCGGTTCCCCCGCGTCTGCCCCGGTCGTCGAGGGTCTGGAATATCTGGAATATCCTTTCGAAGTGACGCCCGTCTATGCCAGGGCCGTTGTCCTTTACATGGAACTCCCAGTAATCTTCCAGAGAGCGGCAGCCGATCTCTACGGTACCCTCGGGCTTATCAATGAACTTAACGGCGTTACCTATTAGGTTCTGGAATATCTGGCCGAGCTGTACGGGGTCCATGGTCACTGCCGGAAGGCCCGGGCCCACACGGAAGCGGATGTTCGGGGGGGGCGAAAGTGACTCTATGACATCCCTGACCAAAGCGTCGGTATCGACCTTTACCAGTTTGGGACTCTTCCGGCCCGCCCTTGAGTAAAGGAGGACCCCCTCTAACATCTCCTGCATGTGCCGGCAGCTTTTCCTGAGGAGTTTCAGATTCTCCTTTCCAGCGTCGTCGAGCCTTTCGGAGTAGTCTTCTGAAATCCACTGGGAGAGCTGGTTTATGCCCCTCAGCGGGGCCTTGAGGTCGTGGGAGATGATAGAGGCAAAGTCCTTAAGCTCCTGGTTTGCCTTTTCTGTCTCCCGTAACAACCGCTCACGCTCTTTATCCACGCTCCTACGCCAACGGATAAGGTGCCGCGCATAGACGCTAACTCCGACGATCATCCCCATGACCACGCAGCGCATCCAGAGTTCCACGGGTTCAGGGGCGAGAAGACTCTCGAGGAAACCTTCTCCCCCGAATACCAGGGCGTCTACAGCAGAATCAAATACCCAGAAGCAAGCGGCGATGAGTGTCCCAATGACGATGATCCTTGTGGCGATATTATCCGGTCCTTTCTCTGGCCTTTTCTTCATTTGTAATCCATACGGTCTTTTGAATATACCTTTGCCGGCTTGCGCACAAAAAAAGACCGCCTCCATCTATTGGATGCGGTCTTCAAGGGTTGATGTCTCTATATAGTGAGGACTTTTCTGAGATTTTCCGCCTGAACTGCGCTCAGGCGGTCCGGTAAAAAACCTTTAATTTAAAATTTATCCGATTTTCAAGGAATTGTCAAATGGTAGAGAAATTAAAGGGCAGGGGCCTGCCCGGGTGGGGGAGTAAAAATGAAAAGGGGTCACGGGATTTCCCGTGACCCCTTGAAAATTCTGGTGGAGCTGAGGGGGGTCGAACCCCTGACCTCATGGCTGCCAGCCATGCGCTCTCCCAACTGAGCTACAGCCCCGAAAAATGCACGGGCGGGCCTTTTTGGTGACCGACCCGCCTGACTTATATTGTAAACACCCGAAAACCCCCTGTCAATCATATTTTTTTCGGTATTCCTGCGATTGGGCTTGACAACCCGCACATTCGGGTATATATTTATGGAATATGTAAGTGAGTACTTACTTACCTTGGAGTGTTTATGCCTATGAAAAAAAAGAGGATGACGGGCCGGGAGAGGAAGGCCCAGATAGTAAAGGCCGCTTCCCTGCTCTTCTCGAAGAAGGGCTTCAAGGGGACCTCCACGCGCGAGATAGCGAAGGCCGCCGGTATAAGCGAGGCGACCATCTTCAAGCACTTCTCCAGAAAGGACGAGCTCTACTCGGCCATAATCGACACGTGCTGCAACGACGACGAGGGCAGGTACCACCTGATGAAGTCCATCGAGGGCAAGGAGGGTCGCGAGTTCTTTAAGGGTGTGGCCGCGTACTTTATAGAGAGGTTCGACGAGGACCCGGGCTTCGCGCGCCTGCTCATGTTCGGCGCCCTCGAGGGACGCAGGTTCACCGATATCTTCATGAAGTCCAGGGGAATGGATACCGTCGACCTGCTCGCGGGGCACATAAAGGGGCTTATGAGGGCCGGGGTCTTTAAAAGGCGCGACCCCGAGCTCTCTGCAAGGGCCTTCCTGGGGATGGTACTTCATTACTGCACGGCGCAGGAGATATACGGGTTCAAGAGGTTCTTCGACCGGCCGCCGCGAAAGGTGGCCGCAACGTTCGTCGATATCTTTTTCAACGGAATGGAAAAGGAGACGGGGCCATGAAGAAGTTTTTATCCGCTGTCTTTTTTACCGGTACGGTGCTTTACGGCACGCTGCCTGCATACGCCCTCGGCCTACAGGAGGCCTTCGAGCTTGCCGTCAAGAACCACGAGGCAGTCCTCATCGCAAGGGAGTCAATCGCACAGAGCGAGTTCGGGATAGACAAGGCCTTCTCCAACCTTCTCCCCACCGTTACGGTCGAGGGCACATACACGAGGTTCAGCGATAAAAAGACCCAGTCAGGCTTCCTTCTGCAGCCCGAGGATAGCTCGCTCCTGGAGCTGAGGCTCGAACAGCCCATCTATAGCGGAGGGAAGTCGCTTTCTTTTTTGAGACAGGCCAGGAAAAAGCTCATCGACAGCAAGAAGGGGCTTGAAGAAGTCCGCGAGGAGATAATCATTTTTACGTGCCGCTGACGCGGCACAGCGCGTTTAAATCGGGGCGTGGTAGCATTCGTCGCCAAGACGGGGTGTCTTAGCCTGCACTGTTTCGCGTAGCTGAGCGCCCGGTCCGTTAGGCAGCGCTCGAGGCGCGAGAGGTATACTCGCCGCGTGAACGCTGGAGCGAAAGACGGCGCAGCGGTGCGGGTTCCGCCGCCTC
>JAUVFY010000043.1 GCA_030594025.1 Deltaproteobacteria bacterium
CTTCAGGGCCGTACCAATCTCATCTACCTCCTTCGTTGAGAAGCCGGCCCTCCTGGATATCTCGCTGCAATAGGAGGTCACTCCGTTTATATACCCCGGATCATTGGGCACTATGAGTTTGGAGGTCTTCTTTAACATGGTTGAATACCCGAAAGTTGTTTTTGCCGGACGACCAAAGAGATGCTATAAAGAAAAAGAAGAAAAACGGTCATTAACTAAAACTAATTATATCAGGGAGTGCGGTTAAAGTCGAAGAGACAGGCAGCCTTTGTTGCCACGTGGCCCCCCTTGCCCCCTTTTTTATTTATATGTTATATTTTACGGTATAGAGGCGCGAAGGAAGAATAATTCGTTTATACTTAATATAGGGACGTATATATTCATCTTATGGAAAGGGGTGAAGGCATGCCCGACAAGGAGTTTCAGGTTGTAACAGGCGCCTTCGGCTTCCTCGGAAAATACATAGCCAGGATACTCGTTGAAAGGGGGAAAAAGGTCAAAACCCTCACGGGCCACCCGACGCGTCCGAACCCCTTCGGAAACCGGGTGGAGGCCGTTAGATTCAGCTTCGACGAACCCGCTATCCTGGCGGAAGACCTGGAAGGTGCCGAGGCGGTTTTTAACACTTACTGGATACGCTTCGGCTACGGGCAGCTTACCTTCGAGCTGGCTGTTGAAAACTCGCAAAAACTCATCCGGGCGGCCGTTGAGGCCGGGGTAAAGCGGTTCGTGCACATAAGCATTACAAACCCGGCCGAGGACTCGCCTTTCCCCTACTTCAGGGGCAAGGCCGCCGTAGAGCGCACCCTTAAAGAGTCAGGGCTCTCCTATGCAATCGTTAGGCCCACGGTACTTTTCGGAAAAGAGGACATACTTTTCAACAACATAGCCTGGCTCTTAAGGAGGTTCCCGGTCTTCGGGGTGTTCGGCAGTGGGGACTATCGGATTCAGCCGGTCTATGTGGGGGATGTGGCCGAACTCGCCGTCGAGGCTTCCGGCCGTAAAGATAACGTGGTATGCGACGCCGCCGGCCCTGAAGTCTATACCTTTGAGGAACTCGTACGCCTTATGCGTCGAATTGTTAAGAGCCGGGCCAGGATCGTCCATATCAAACCAGGTCTTGTGCACCTGGCAGCCGGGATTATCAATCCGCTGGTAAGGGACGTTATCATCACCCGGGACGAAGTCTACGGGTTGATGGCTGAGCTGCTTGTATCCGGCAGCCCGCCCCTGTGCCCTACACGCTTTAGCGAGTGGCTCAAGAAGCATGTCAGTGAGGAGGGGGCCCGTTACGCCTCTGAACTCAAAAGGCATTACAGGTAATCCACAACTGTTCCAACCGACCGGTTGCAACATATAAAAGTGGTGCTATGATTTAGTTATAAGGGCATTTAAAGTGTGTGCCTTTAACAACCGGAGAAGGGGGGAAGAAGGGGGGAAGAAGGGGGGAAGAAGGGGGGAGAAGGGGGGAGAAGGGGGGAAGCGAAGATGCGATGGAAGTGGATACTGGGGATCGCCGCGACAAGTATCATAGTATTGATTGTGGCGGTCTATGTAATCCTCGTAAGCTACGACTATAACAAACTAAAACCCCAGATAACCAAGGCGGCCATGGACGCTACGGGCCGCGAGCTCGTGCTCGGGGGCGATATCTCACTGGCCATCGGCTTTACACCCGCCCTCGTGGTCGAGGACGTAAGCTTCCAGAACGCCCCCTGGGGCTCTCGCCCCGAGATGGCCAGGATAAAACGCTTCGAGGTGCAGGTAGCTATCATACCGCTTTTGAGCGGCATGCTCGAGGTCAAGCGGTTCGTACTGGTAGAGCCGGATATACTCATTGAGACCGACAAGACCGGAAGGTCTAATCTCAAATTCGAAGCACCTAAGAAGGCCGCAGCAGGCGCACCTTCTGTCGGGCGCCCTAAAGAAGACAAGCTGAAACTCCCGGCGCTTACGCTTAACGAGCTCAGGATAGAAAATGGGCTGCTTACCTACAGGGACGGCCGTTCGGAAAAGACCTACTCCGTAAAACTCGAAAGCCTCACCGCATACGCCACGGGCGCTTTAAGTCCCGTTGAACTCGAGCTTAAGGGGGGTTACAACGATGAGCCTTTCGAGCTTTCGGGCACAATCGGCCCTCTCCCGGCGCTTTTAGACCCCGATGAGGCCTGGCCCCTTGATTTGAAGGCCAGGGCCCTGGGTACCACCCTTAACCTCGACGGCACAATCAAAGAACCCCCGGCGCTCCGTGGAATAAAACTCGCCTTTTCGGCACGCGCAGGGGACCTGGAAAAAATCGAGAAACTTACCGGTAAAGAACTACCCGTCAAGGGGCCCCTTGAGGTGCAGGGGAAGATAACCGACACCGCTCCCAGGAATTTCAGTGTATCGGAGCTAAAACTCGCACTCGGCGAGATAAGCCTCGACGGCTCCCTCGATCTGGACCTCAGTGGAAGCAAGCCGCGCATAAAGGCGGATTTGAGCACAAATACCCTCGACCTCCGGCCCCTTATCCCCGAGGCCGAGGTAAAGGAAGGAAAACCGGCGTTAAGGAGCGAGAGGGTAATTCCCAAGGCGGGCCTTCCGCTGGGAGCCCTCTCGAAGGCCGATGCCGAGCTAAAACTCCGTGCCGGACAGGTTCTCCTTCCCCGGCTAGCGCTTAACGACCTTAATATCGACATGACGGTTAAAAACGGCCGCCTTACGGTTAAGCCCGTTAAGGCCACGATTGGCGGGGGCACCATGGACGGAAGTTTAGAGCTTAAGCCCAGGGGGAAGGCCGCGGAAGTCGCAACCGAGGTGAACATCAATCAGCTCGACCTGGGCAGAATGCTCAAGGAGCTTAAAGTCACGGAAGAGCTCGAGGGCAGTGTGGACGTTGATATCGACGTAAGGGGCAGCGGGGGATCGGTCGCGGAGGTTATGGCAGGGCTCAACGGAAAGACCTCTGTCGTTATGGGCAAAGGCATGATAGACAACAAATACCTCGGCCTTCTCGGTAAGGACTTTACCTCCAGTGTTTTTCGGCTCATAAACCCGGGCGCGGACGAGAAGGACCAGACCGAGATAAACTGCATGGTCGTCCGCCTGGATATAACCGACGGGATGGCAAGGACGACCGTTTTGGTGCTGGATACGGCCAAGATGAGCGTCATAGGCAAGGGGACAATAAATTTGAAGACAGAGGGACTCGACCTCTCGCTAAAGCCCGTCCCGAAAAAGGAACTAATCCCGGTGGGGCTTAACCTGGGCGAGCTGGCAAAGCCCTTCAAGCTCGGCGGAACCCTCGCTAACCCTTCGCTCAAGGTCGACCCCGCTCAGACGGCCATAGCCATAGGAAAGGCCATAGGCGGCATGACGCTTTTCGGCCCCGTTGGAATCGCCTCGGCACTTGTAAGCCGGGAGGCGGGTGAAGAGAACCCGTGCCTCTCGGCCATCGAGACCGCCAAAAAAGGGACCAGGGCGCCTGAAGAAGAAAAACCCGAGGGGGCGGTGGACAAGACGACCGAGGACCTTAAAAAAGGCCTCGAGGACGTAGGTGAAGGGCTTAAGAAGCTTTTCGGAAAATAGATTTTCTGCGATACTTTTTAAAGTGCCGTTTCTGATTCGTGCCTGCCTCTTCCCTTCTGGGACAGGTAGACCAGGGCCGAAAGGGCAAGACCCACCACGGTTGTTATTATCGAAGGCCAGTACAGAAGGACCGTTGCAGCGGCCAATAGCGACCACTCGATGACGTTCGTCCTACGGATGAAATAAAACATCGTCAGTGCGGAAAAGGCCAGCGTGCCAAGCAGGGCCGAGACCATTGAGGATATGACCCTCAGCGGTGCGGCCCTTGTTTCCGCGATTACCGCGCCGCTTTCTATCCTCTGGCCCCTGTCGGTCTTGATTTCCTTAACTCGACCGTTTCTCTGGGCGATAACCTCTTTTACCTCTTCGCCGTCCAGCAAAACCGCAATTACCTCCCCCCTGGAGAACTCCTCCCCGCCTTTAACCTTTAAATCGATTACCGTTGCGCCCATGAGGGTATCGGTGAGCTGGGGGGCCACCAGGGGCTTGCCCTCGAAGAGTATGGCCGGGACGAAGGCGAAGAGGATGGGCATCACGTAAAGGAGCTTTGCGAACTTGAAGGCGGTCCACCCGGTCTTCCAGGGGTCCGAGCCTGCGATTGCGGCCCCGGCGTAAGCCGCAACACACACAGGTGGGGTAATGTTCGAGTCCTGGCTGAACCAGTAAACTATCATGTGGGCGGCAAGAAGAGCTACACCCATATCCGTTAACGAAGGCACCGCGAGGACCGCCACTATAAGGTACGCGGCGGTAACCGGCACACCCATACCGAGGACCAGTGAGGCGAGCCCTATGAGGATGACCGCGGGGAGCAGATGCCCCCCGGCAAGGCTGATTATTATGTCAGAGAACTTAAGCCCTATGCCCGTTAAGGATATGGTGCCCACGATTATGCCTATAACTCCGAGGGTGGCCCCGATTATGAGGGTATTCCTGGCCCCGGTAAGTATCGCCTCCCATATTTCACGAGGGCCCATGCGGGTGTCCTTGCGGAACCAGCTTATAACTATGCACGAGATGGTCGCCCAGAAGGCCGAATAGCCCGGGGACCGGCCCATTATCATCAAAACTGTTATTATTACGAGGGGCAGTGAAAAATACCACTCCCGCTTGAGGACAACTCTCCAGTGGGGGGCGTCCTTGTCCTCGATACCCTTGATGCCGAACTTTTTAGCCTCGAAGTGTATCATGCAGAAGACCGAGAAGAAGTATATGAGGGCCGGGACCACTGCGATCATCATGATGTAGACGTAAGGGGTGTTCGTAAGCTCGGCCATGAGGAACCCCCCGGCGCCCATGATAGGCGGAAGGAACATCCCCCCGATAGAGGCAGAGGGCTCGATGGCACCTGCTACGTGGGGCCTGAAGCCCGCCCTTTTCATAAGGGGTATGGTGAAGGCCCCGGTTGAGACGGTGTTTGCTATGGCGCTCCCGGAGACAGAACCGAAAAGTGCCGATGCGATGACCGCTACCTTTGCCGGGCCTCCCGCGGTCCTACCGGCAACGGCCATGGGGAAATCTATGAAGAACCTGCCCGCCCCTGATTTATGAAGAAATGCGCCGAAGAAGATGAAGAGTATCACGTAGGTGGCCAGGACGTTTGCCATGACCCCGAAGATCCCGTTGGTGGTGAGGAAAAGGGCCGTAGAAAGGCGCTCGATACCGAACCCCCGGTGGGCTATTATGTCCGGGAAGTAAGGCCCGAAGTAGCCGTAGCAGAGCATGGCGATCCCGATAAGGGTCATGGACCACCCGAGAACCCTCCGGCACACCTCGACGGAAACGACGACCCCCACGATACTTACCAGTGCGTCCAGCTCGGTCTCCGCACCCGCCCTGTAGTTCAGGTTTTCGAACTCGTGCATCCAGTAATACACAGAGGCCGCCGAGATGAGGGCCAGGACCATGTCCGAGAGGGCGGGGTTGTTCGGCCATTTTTTTGCCGTAAACACGTCGGCCGCCAAGAGCCCGGCGGCGACCAGAACGGTCCCGGCCGCAAGCGGCCAAAGACCCAGGGCCTGTACTAAGGCACCCGAGATGCCCCCCCGGTCCCGGGCTTCATGGACGACGAGGAGCCAATCGTGGAAGGCGACGACGTCACCGAAGACAAAGGCCGCGGCAAATGCGCAGGAGATGACGGCTCCAAGGAAGATAGCTAAAAATATGCGTATCGGGGTCTTACCAGCCGGGTAAAGAAGGAATACCAGTATATAGGTAATGAAGACGTAGACCCCGCGGTGGTACTGGGTCGCAACCGAGGTAACGCCGGCCGTGTAAAAGTAGAAAACCACCATGCACGCGCCGAGCACAGAGACCAGGAGCCTTAAGATCCCCGCGGGTTTACGCGCGGATGCGGATTCCTTTTCGAGGACCTCACTGAGCTTTTTCTCTTCTTCGGGGTGACCTTTCAGCTCATCCTGAAGTTCTTCGCTCATGCGCCTCCGTGGAGCCGGTGTTTTTCGATGCCGGGGTCTTTCGTATTTACAAGCAAAACGGTGCCCCATGGCACCGTATATCTTAACTTTACTTCACGGCCAGGGCTTTTTCTCAGCGAGAGGTATGTTCAGCTGAAATATTCAACCCCTTTTCCTGCCAGAACTTCTCTGCACCCTCGTGTATGGGGGTTATTATGCCGGAAAGGGAGCCCTCGATTGACATGGCTTTGGCCGTGGATTTTACCTTTACCATGTAGGCGAGCCCCTTGGCGGAGAAAATCTCCGCAAGGGCCCTGTAGACGATCTCCTGTTTTACGTGCTTTCCGGCAACCCAGACGGCCGAGTCCTGAAATGATTTCACGGGGTAATCCACACCCGTGTAAGTGCCGGCAGGGATGGTTATCCGTGTGTAGAAGGGGTATTCGTCGAAAAAGCCCTTCTTCTCGGCCTCCTCGACCAGGCTCAGGATTTTTATCTTGTTGCTGGCAGCGGCCTGGATAACCGATGCGTTTGGATATCCGGCGAAGACCCACATCGCGTCGATGAGCCTGTCTCCAAGTGCGGATGCGGCCTTGCTGTAGCCGATAAACTCTGCGTTTATCTTATCCCACAGGCCCAGGCTGGTAAAATAGCGCTGTGCCGCCCCGGCCGCTCCTGAGCCGGCCCCGCCCACGGCAACGCGTTTTCCGGCCAGGTCCTTTAGAGAGTTGATACCGCTTTTCTCAAGCACTATGAGGTGCGCCGGGGCGCCGTAGAGGTAGGCCATGGCGTGTACGTTCTTATACTTCCTTGTGTCCTTCGTAAGGTGGCCGCCTCTGCCCAGGTATATGTCGCCTGAGTAGACTATGCCGAAGTCCACGTCCCCGGAGTTAACCCTTCTCAGGTTCTCAAGCGAGCCCGCAGAGGCCGTGTTCGAGACCTCCACGTCCGGGATGTTTCTCGAAACCCAGGTGGATATGCCGTTCGAGAAGTACTGGAAGGTGCCCCCTTCAGGGCCCCCGGAAAAGGCGAGCCTCTCCTTGGCCCAGAGCCCGGCAGGCGCCGCAGAAAGGGCGGTTACGGCAGCAATTGCCAACCACGCAAGCCATCGTTTTTTCATCACTCTCTCCTTGATTTTTGATTATACCAAAAACTTTTAAATCCAACAAGAAAGGAGGCCGTGGGGGCCTAACACTTCGCTCAAGTCTGAAAGAGCTTAACGAAAACATAGGCTATCGCCAGAGAAAGATAAGAAACAAAGGTGAGGCCGAGAAGTAAAAGGTTGGCCTTCCCGCTTTTCCAGCCGCTTTGCCAGAAAAATGTTCTCCTTTTGCGCCTTTCGGGATTCGAACCAGCGGCACGCCTTAATATGGTGGTGAGCACGGTTGAGACCCTTTGGGGCCCGGAGCCCTTTGAGGACTTGAAAAGGTAGTGCTTTGACAGGGTTTTTATCTCCGGTATCTCTGGTGTCAGGGGGGGGTTTTTTAAAGGCTGGTTCTTTACGGGTTTTATCTTGGTACGGCTTCCTTTTTCTCGTCTCCAGGCCTTCGGGACGCCTTTCACGTTGGTTTTACTCTGCTTATTTATCGCCCTCGGTCGGCAGGTATGGTGAAGTAAAAGGTAGAGCCCTTGCCGGGCTGAGACTCAACCCAGATTCTGCCCCCGTGGCATTCGACTATCTTCTTCGAGATTGCGAGACCTATGCCCGTGCCCGAGTACTCGGTGGATGGATGAAGGCGCTGGAAAACTTCGAAGACGCGCTCCGAGTACTTCGGGTCTATGCCTATTCCGTTATCTGTTACGGAGAAGAGCCATCCGTTGGGGTCTTGCCTTGCGGAGACGTGTACGCGCGGGGGCTCTACGCCTCGGTACTTGATTGCGTTTCCGACGAGGTTCATGAAGAGGCGTTCAAGCTGCGGGGCATCGGCCGTAACGGCAGGCAGGGGGTCGTGCGTGACGGTGGCAGAGCTTTCTTCGATTGAGGCCTTGAGGTTTGCGATGGTGGCGGAAAGTATCTTCTCGCAGTCCACGGTCGCGAAGGTTTTTTCCTGGGAGCCCACCCTCGAGTATTCCATGAGGTCTCCGATGAGCTCTTGCATCCTCTGGGCCCCTTCCACTGCGTAGCCGATAAAACCGTCCGCCTTTTTGTCGAGCTTATCGCTGTAGCGGCGGGCCAGAAGCCTTAGATAGCCCGTTACCATGCGGAGCGGGGCCTGCAGGTCGTGCGAGGCGGCGTAGGCGAACTGCTCGAGCTCTGCGTTCGAACGCTCGAGCTCGGCCTTTTGTTTCCTTAACGTCTCCTCCATCTTCTTTCGCTCGGTGATGTCGACGGCTATCTCCAGCCGGACGAGCCGGCCATCGACCCACCTTATGGCCCTGTCGCGAATATCGTACCAGCGGCCGTTAACCGTGTTCTGGAATTCCCATTCGTAAATGCCCGTCGGCTCTCCTTCAGGGGAGACCAGTTTATCGTTCGTGCAGAAAGCGCAGGGATAGCTCTGGCCGGTCTGGAGGGTCTGCCAGCAGACCTTGCCTGCCAGGTCCCCGAAGGCGTCCCTGGTATATTTGTTGGCAAAGAGGACCTCGTAGGTCTGCATGTCCGCTACATAAACTATCGCGTCCAGACTGTCCAGGACCGAAAGGAGACTCTCGTGGGATTCCTTGAGCTCCCTTTCCGCCCTCTTGTGATCGGTTATGTCATGCATAATCCCGTTTACCGAGACCACCTTGCCCCGGCCGTCTTTCTCCCAGCTTATGCGGTCCTCGACCCAGCGCACGGTCCCGTCTCTTCTTATTATGCGGTATTCGCAAGTGAGGTTTTTTCTTTTCTTCTGGGCGTCCTCAACGAGTGCAAAGACCCTTTCACTGTCGTCAGGGTGTAGGGTCTTTTCCCACAAAGCCGGTTCACTAAACCACTCGTCCACGGTGTAGCCGAAGACGGCTTCAACGGCCTTGTTAACGTATGTGGTCTTGAATGTCTCGGGGTCGGCGCGGTAGACTACATCGGAAAGGCTTTCGGCAAGGTTCTTGAAAGTTTCTACATTTTCCGGCAGAGGTACGCGCTTTTTTTCTTTCATTTTGCTTCCCGGGTGTGGAATTGGAGAAGGCAATAATTTACAACATTCTGATGAAATCTACAATAAGAATTCCCGGAGAGTATTTCGATTATTGGCCGTGATAAAAATAAAAAAATCGTACTGATTAAATTTTATCTCGCCTTTTTTTCTTGACAATCTGGCTATATTTAAGACAAAATACTCTTAAATGTTTTCTGCTATAATTATTCTAAGCCCGGGGCTGCGCAA
>JAUVFY010000023.1 GCA_030594025.1 Deltaproteobacteria bacterium
GGAGGAAGAGACTACAAGGTTGAAGATGCACTGGGAGTCTTTGAAGAGCTTTTTAAGATCGCCGATGGCGGCAAGGTTGAGAGCGTGGTAGAATACCTGGCCTATTAGGTGGGCCCTGTCGATTCGCTTATAGAATCTCAAGCTAAATCAGGAAGGCGACGGGATAAAAGATGGCGACACTCAAGGAACTTGCAAAACAGGAGGAGCTTTTTACAGGAGGCCACAGGCTGTGCGCGGGCTGTGGTGTGCCGCCTATTGTACGGCTTCTGCTTAGGTCCGCAGGCGCCCCGGTGGTGGCAACGACGGCTACCGGGTGTCTGGAGGTGGGCACAACCATATACCCTTACACCTCATGGAAGATACCGTGGATACATTCCGCCTTTGAGAACGCTGCGGCCACCATAAGCGGCATAGAGAGCGCCTACAAGGCCTTAAGGAAAAAGGGTAGACTGCCCGGCGGGGACAAGGACATAAAGTTCGTCGCCTTCGGAGGAGACGGGGGGACCTATGACATAGGCTTACAGGCCCTTTCCGGGGCGCTCGAGAGGGGGCACAATTTTCTTTACGTATGTTACGATAACGGCGCGTACATGAATACCGGCATCCAGCGCTCAAGCGCAACACCCCTGGGCTCTGCCACGACCACTTCTCCCGCGGGTGAACTGCAGGCAGGCAAGATCGAGCGCAGAAAGGACCTCACACGCATCGTGGCAGCACACAACGTGCCTTACGCGGCACAGGCCTCTGCCAATAACTGGCGGGACCTTTCGAAGAAGGCGGAGAAGGCCTTTTCGACAGAAGGCCCAACCTTCTTAAATATCCTTTCCCCCTGTCCTCTTGGCTGGTATACGAAACCGGAGGACTCCATGGAGGTTGCAAAGCTGGCAGTGGATACCTGTTTCTGGCCGCTCTACGAGGTCGAAAACGGCGTGCTAAAGCTCACATATAAGCCGAAGGAGAAAAAACCCGTAATCGACTGGCTCAAGATACAGGGAAGGTTCAAACACCTCTTCAGGGGAGACCACAAGGAGATAATCGACGAGATCCAGAAAAATATCGACGAGCAGTGGCAATGGCTTCTGGACCTCGACGGAAAGCATATCTGAAAAGGGGGAATTGCGTGACAAAGGGTCCGCTGGTCATGTTTGATGAGGAGTCCCGGGAGATCTCCGATACAATCGGGAGACTTTTAAAGGAGGCAAACGCAAAGAGCGTTTACCTCGTGGATAAAGACGGTCAGCTCATCGCCTCTAGCGGGGAGACCTCCAACATAGATTCCACATCCCTGGCCTCCCTTACGGCGGGCAACATAGCCGCAACCGGCGGGCTCGCAAAACTCATAGGGGAGAAGGAATTCTCAATACTCTTCCACGAGGGGGAAAAGGACAACATACACATTTCCATAGCCGGCGAAAGGGTGATACTCGTTGTCATCTTCGACGAAAGGTCATCACTCGGGCTCGTCAGGCTCAGGGTTAAGAAGGCGAACGAGGCCTTGACGAGGTGTATCGAGAACATACTTAAGAAGATGAGCTCCGGCAAGGCGAAGGAGAACCTCCTCGAGGAGATAAGCGACGAAGACATAGAAAAACTATTCCAGTGATTTTTTTGGTGATAAAAACAGGCGATGTCATTCATAAATTATTCCGCCAAGGAGATAAACTGTAAAGTCGTATACTATGGTCCCGGGCTGTGCGGCAAGACGACCAATCTTAACTTCGTACATAAGAAGATGAAGCCTGATTCAAGGGGCAAGATGATATCCCTTGCCACGGAGACCGAAAGGACGCTTTTTTTTGATTTCCTGCCACTTGCGCTGGGAGAGATACGGGGTTTCAAAACCAGGTTCCACCTTTACACCGTGCCGGGCCAGATATTTTATGATGCGTCCAGAAAGCTCATCCTCAAGGGCGTCGACGGGATAGTCTTCGTCGCCGACAGTCAGGTGGAGAGGATGGATGCGAATATGGAGAGCTTCGACAACATGAAGTCAAACCTCGTGGAGCACGGCTACAGCCTCGATAAGGTCCCCTATGTCATCCAGTACAACAAACGAGACATATCGAACTGTGTGCCCGTCGCGGAGATGAAAAAGGTCCTGAACGTTGACGGGGTCCCCGACTTCGAGGCCTGTGCCACCGAGGGAGCGGGGGTCTTCGAAACACTTAAGGGTGTTATAAAGCTCGTCCTGGCCGAGCTTAGAAAAGGCGCTTGAAAAAACCGGTTCTTGAGCGTTTTAACGGGGCGTGTCGTAACCTTTTCACTTACCTTACAATGTCTCTTAAAGAGGAAATCACAAAACAGATTGCAGCCGCAGCAAAAACTGGGGATAAGCTCAGGCTTTCCACCTTGAGGCTCCTTCTCGCCGCCGTTACGAACAGAGAGATAGAGCTTAAAAGAAAGGAGCTCACCGAAGAGGACTTACACAAGGTCGCCGCCACTTTAATCAGACAGAGAAAAGACTCCATAGAGCAGTTCAGAAAAGGCGGCAGGGAAGACCTCGCCCGGAAGGAAGAAGAGGAGCTCGAGATACTCAAGGAGTTCGTACCCCCAGAGCTTTCCCCTGAGGAGATAAAGAAGGTTGTAAAAAAGGTCGTAGAAGAGACGGGGGCCACGGGGATGCAGGAGATGGGTAAGGTGATGAAGGTCGTTATGGCTGAGCTAAAGGGCAGGGCAGACGGCAGGACCGTTCAGGAAATGGTAAAACAGGTTCTCGGGGGTTCGTGATGGGAATGAAGATCAAGGACATATACAGAAAGGCCGTAAAAAGGGGGATGGAGCTGGACCCCAGAGGCCCCGGTGAGGTAAAGGCGAGCCTTGAAAAGGCCAGAAAAGAGTTCGAAGATCTCAAGGAAAAGGATAAGAAGTGGTTCGATACAGAACGGTTGAAGAACCCCTATTCGGACACACGGATCCTATACGGTGACCCGGAAAAGCGAGTGAAAAGGGCCCTCGTGGGGATCGATATGGAGGTGGGGGAGGTTCTTTTAGCGGACCGATTGAGGGAGCGCTCAAGGCCAATAGACCTCATCATATCCCACCACCCGGAGGGCAGAGCCCTGGCAAGCCTCTATGAGGTAATGGACATGCAGGCGGGGATACTTCTCAAGTACGGCGTGCCCATAAACGTTGCCGAGGACATAATGAAGGAGCGCGTGAGCGAAGTGGAAAGGAGGCTTATGCCGGTGAACCATACGAGGGCCGTCGATTGCGCAAGGCTCCTTGACATACCCTTTATGTGCATACATACGCCCTCCGACAACGCCGTTACGACCTATCTACAGAAACACTTCGACCGAAAGAAACCCCGTTACGTCTCGGACATAGTGGAGACACTCCGCGCCATACCCGAGTACACCGGTGCTATGGACGAATCCGTGGGCCCAAAGCTCATTGTGGGTTCAGAGAAAAGGAGGGCCGGCAAGATCGCCGTCGACATGACAGGGGGGACCGAGGGGAGCAAGAAGGCCTTTGAAAGGCTCTCCCAGGCGGGCGTGGGCACCATCGTGGGCATGCACATGGTAGAGGATCACAGGAAGGAGTCCGAAAAACACCATATCAACGTTGTAATCGCCGGGCATGTCTCAAGCGACACACTGGGGTTGAACCTCTTGCTCGACGACATACTCGACGGCGTGGAAGTTGATGCCTGTTCGGGGTTCAGAAGGATCTCCAGAAAAAAACGTAAGAAGAAATAAACCTTTTTCATTTAAGTGCCGTGGATGATACTACTTTAGAGGCACTCGAATATCCTCAGGTATTGAAAGAGCTTAAGGGGTTTACTTTCACGCCCGTTGGTGCAAAGAAAGTCCTCAAGCTCAGACCCTCCAACGACATCTGCGAGGTCCGGGAGGCCTTCGAGGAGCTCAAGGAGTCCTCGACCATAATCAATACTGCGGGCGGACTTCCCCTTTCCGGCCTAAAGGATATAAGGCCGATCTTGAAAAAGGCGGCCCCTGAAGGCGCCTGCCTGAAGCCATCTGAACTCCTCGATGTAAAAAACAACATTAATGTCATCTCGGCCCTGAGCTCCACCTTGACACCCGCCTTCACCGGTTCATTCCCCTTAACTTCGGCCCTGATAGGGTCCCTTTCGGACTACAGGGACATTTCAAAGGAACTGGGGAAAATACTCGATTCAAACGGCGAGATAAAGGACGATGCCTCTTCGCGGCTCTTCCGTCTGAGAAGGGATATCCGTTCTTCCAGGCAGAGGGCAAGGGCGGTGGTCGAAGAGCTTTCCACGAACAAGAAGTTCAGGGAGTTCTTAAGGGACGACATCCTCACCATAAGGGACGACCGCTATGTGCTCTGTATCGAGGCCAGCCACCACGCGCATCTTCCGGGAGTCGTACACGGAAGGTCCGGCAGCGGCTCGACTTACTACATCGAGCCCTTCCAGGCCGTGGAACTCAACAACCGCCTCGCGATACTTAAAAAGGAGGAGAAGGCCGAGGAGATGGAGATACTGCGAAGGGCCACCCGGAGTGTTTCGGCCAGGGCCGACGAGATGCTTAAGGACCAGGCAACGGTCGCTCTGCTTGACTCTACGGAGGCCAGGGCCAGGTTTAAGGAACATCTTAACGCGGTTTTGCCTGAGCTAAGTCCCCACGGTAGTGACGTAGCGGTCAAGTTTAAAAACGCCCGCCATCCCCTTCTGGTCTTCAAGGAGCTCCGTGGGGGTGAGCCCGTAACACCCGTTGACATCATACTCGAGAAAGGAAGAAGTGTTCTTGTCATCTCAGGGGCCAACACGGGCGGGAAGACCGTTGCCCTCAAGACCCTGGGGCTACTTTGCCTTATGGTCAACTCCGGCATGGCCATCCCGGCCGATGAGGGGAGCGAGGCTGTATTTTTCAACAATATATTTGCCGATATAGGGGACAGTCAGGATATCGCCGAGAGCCTTAGCACCTTTTCAGCACACCTTAAGCGCACAGGCGAAATACTCGAAAGGGCGGGACCCGGAACACTTGTCGTAATGGACGAGATAGGGGTCGGTACAGACCCCTCGGAGGGCGGGGCCCTTGCGCTGGCAGTGCTTGAGGTCCTTAAGAAAAAGGGCGCCAGGGCCGCCGTTACCACCCACCTGAATCTATTGAAGGCCCATGCTCATTCAGACCCTTCCTTCCAGAACGCCTCGGTGGTATTAGATGAGAAAACTCTAAAACCCCACTACAAATTGCGTTACGGAACACCCGGGGCGAGCCTTGCCCTCTCGGTTGCCCGGAGCCTCGGTATATCTTCCGAGTTGATAGAAATGGCGGAAGAGAAGCTCAAAGGTGACGAGGGGGCCTTTATCCAGTCCATCGAGGCCCTCCGGAGAGAAAAGGAGTCCCTGAGTGCGGTAAAGACGAGGCTCGAAGAGATGGGGGAGAGAAGACAAAAAGCAGTTGAGAGGCTCAGAAAAGACCGCGAGGTGCTGCTCGAGAAGGCAACAAAGAAGGTGGACGAGATTGTCAAAGGTGCCCGCGACGAGATTAAAGGGATCTCCGAGAGGTTCGAACAAGAGGGTATTAAAGCCACAAGGACACCCGCGGTTAAGGCAGTCACCGAGGTGAAGGAGCGCGTTACGACCCTTTTGGCCGGCCCCGGTCAGCGTTACGTTCCCGGGGTCGGTGACGTGGCGGAAATCGAGGGCACCGGCTCAAGGGGCGAGGTAATAGGCCTTGACACCGAAGCGAAGAAGGCCGAGCTCCTTGTGGGGGGAATGAAGGTATGGATAGCCTGGGACAGGTTGACGAAGAGCGGTAAGGCAAAACCAGGGCGCAAGGGCTCCAGGCCTTCGGGCAGACAAAGGGCCTTTGTTGATGAAGGGTACGGCCCTTCCGTAAACCTTATCGGAATGAGGGTGGATGAGGCCTTAAAGGTGGTTGAAAGGGCCATAGACAGGGCCCACATGGAAGGCATAGAGAGGGTCGAGGTCATACACGGCATAGGGACCGGAACACTCGCAAGGGCCGTGGGCGAGTACTTGAAGACAAACGAGCTTGTAAAGGGTTATAATTCGGGAGATACGGGCGGGGTAACCGTGGTGGAGATTGAGTGAGGTTTTTTATAGAATAGTCAGACCGGGGTTGGCACGGAGTTTTCAATATTTTCAATTATGATACCCAGGGAAAAGATAGAAGAGGTAAGAGAACGGGTGAGCATAGTCGAGGTGGTATCCGGGTACGTGCCGCTTACTAAAAGGGGGCAGAACCACGTTGGTCTCTGCCCGTTCCATTCCGAGAAGACCCCTTCTTTCACGGTTAACGAGGATAAAAAGCTCTTCCACTGCTTCGGCTGCCAGGCGAGCGGAAACGTCGTAACCTTTCTTATGAGGCACGAGGGGATGGAATTCCCCGAGGCAATAAGGACTCTCGCCAGAAGATACAACATAACCATAGTCGAGGAGAAAAGGGCGGGAAAGGGCGCATGGGAACTCGTAACAGGTGTGAACAGCGCCGCAGCGGACTTTTTTACCGGGGAACTCAAGGCGCCGGGCGGGGTGAAGGCGCGTAGTTACCTTGAAAAAAGAGGTTTTAGTTTAACAGGGGAGATAGCCGAAAGCTTCAGGCTCGGCTATGCACCCGACAGGTGGGACGCTTTAACCGGTTACCTCAAGGCAAAGGGTTTTGACCTCGCTTTTGCCGAGAAGGCGGGCCTCGTTCTAAAGAAACAGCGTGGGGGATACTATGACAGGTTCAGGGGGAGGATAGTCTTCCCCATAACAGATGCGAGGGGCAATGTGGTGGCCTTCGGGGGCAGGACGATTGTCGGGGCCGAGCCCAAGTATCTCAACTCGCCCGAATCCCCGGTGTTTAAAAAGGCTGACACGCTTTTCGGCATGTACCAGGCAAAGCAGAATATCACGAAGCAAGGCTCGGCACTCGTTGTGGAGGGGTATTTCGACCTCATGGCCATGCACCGCGACGGGTTCACTAACGCCGTTGCTACCATGGGAACGGCCCTTACCGAGGGACACATAGCGAGGCTCAGGGGTTATGCCGGGTGCGTCTATACGCTTTTCGATTCCGATGAGGCCGGCAAGAAGGCGGCCTTGAGGGGCCTAAGGTTATTTCTCAATGAAGACGTCCCTTCCAGGGTGGTCCTTCTTCCCCAGGGCACCGACCCGGACGAATTCCTTGGCAAATCCGGTCCTGACGCCATGAAAAGGCTTTTAAAAGAGTCCACGGCCCTTATGGATTTTTACCTCGAAGAGCTTTCTAACAGGTTTGACCTTCAAACTGCCAGGGGTAAAGCAGAGTATCTCGACGAGGTCATTGAATACCTTGCGATGATAAAAAACGTCGCCGAAAGGGGCCACTATTCGAGCCATGTCGCCACAGCGCTGGGCATCGAGGTTAAGGCCCTATACGATGTCCTGAACACCGAATCGAAACAAACGGACAGGGCCTCTTTTTTAAGAACAGCTATCCCTGCCGGCACTTCAAGGCTCGCCGAGTCTACCATCCTCAGGGTTATATTAAAGCACCCTGAACTTTTAACTAACGAAGTGCTCGATTGTTTGGGTAGATTCCAGGACACCTTTTTAAAAAGGGTCGCAAAGGCTGTTGGAGCCACGTCCGGCGGGGGCCGCTTCGAGCCGTCAGATGTAGTCGATTCGGCCGAGGACGAGGAGGTCAAGAGCTGGATAGCCGGTGAGCTGCTTAAACAGGATGACGGCTTTATCGAGTCGCCCGAGAAGATGCTCGAGGATTGCATTGAAAAGGTCTTGAACGCAGGCAAACCCAGGGAAACAACGAGGAGGCTCATTAAGAGGCTTGAAGAGAGCGGCCTGGGGGAGGTTGCCAGGGAGATAAAGACGAAACTCGGATCGTCTTCATCGTCCGGAAGTGGGAGGGAATGATATTGAAAAAGAAGGGTGGCAAAAAGACTACCAAGGGGCTTGAAAAGCCCCGCCACGAAAAGCCCCTGTATAAATCCGACGAATCCCCTCTGGATGACTCCAGAAAAGCTAAGGACGTGGACGGGGATGCAGAACCTGTAAAGACTTCAGCCCTGGCGGCCGGTTACAGGCATGGAGCTGACGGCTATGACCCGGTCAAAAGCTATCTCAAAGACATGGGCTCCGCTTCGCTTCTTACAAAGGAAGGCGAGGTGGAACTCGCAAAAAGTATAGAGCAGTGCACGATGGAGATCATAAGAGAGCTCCTCAAAACCCCTTTGATTGCGCAGGAGCTTATAGAGCTGAAGAGCAGGATCCTCGCCAGGGACCTGTCCGTGGCGGACTTCCCGGAGGTTTACGCAGACGATGAATACCTGGTCGACGAGCAGGACAGGCAGGTAATCCTCAAGGATATAGGCGGGGTCCGGAGGTTATTCAAGAGGTTTCATTCAAGGGAAAAGTTAAGCGCCAGGGAGGAGAAGCGTATTTTGGGGCTCCTTCTGGGGATAGAAAGAAGGTCCAGGATATGCGACGGCCTGACAGACAGGTTGAAGGAGCATTCCCGTGAGTTTAAAAGATGCGCAAGGAAGATACGGTATCTGGAGAATAAGGTCAAGCTCGGCCAGAAAGATATCTTGAGGGTGGCCAGGGAGATAAAAGGGGGCAAGAGGGTACGGCTCAGGGTCAAAAAGGAGGTATTTAACGATACAGCTACGGAGTTAAGGAGGGTCCGCCGGTGGTTGAGGGAGATTGAGGCGGCTACGGGTATGAAAAAGGAAGGCCTTGCGGAAATGGTCAAAAGGATCGGCCTGTGGAATAGAAGGGGCGAGGAGGCCAAGATGGAACTCATCGAGGCAAACCTCAGGCTCGTGGTGAGCATTTCAAAGAGATACCTTAACAGGGGGCTTCCTTTTCTTGACCTCATCCAGGAGGGAAACATCGGCCTTATGAGGGCCGTGGAGAAGTTCGAGTACCGCAGGGGCCACAAGTTCTCCACCTACGCCACATGGTGGATACGCCAGTCCATATCCAGGGCCATTGCGGACCAGGCCAGAACCATACGCATTCCCGTGCACATGACCGAGACGATAAACAGGCTCATACGCACCTCGCGTTACCTCGTCCAGGAGAAGGGCAGGGAGCCGACCTACGACGAGATAGCCGAGAAGATGGCCATCCCTGTGGAGAAGGTCAGGAAGATACTTGGCATTTCAAAAGAGCCCATCTCCCTCGAGACCCCCATAGGTGAGGACGAGGACACCATACTGGGGGACTTCATCGCAGACAAGAACGCCATGGCACCCCATGAGGAGGTCACAACCTCATACCTTATAGACCATCTGGACGAGGTCCTCGCAACACTCACCCCGAGAGAGGAGAAGGTTCTTAGGATGAGGTTCGGCATAGGCGATGGGACCGATTATACCCTCGACGAGGTGGGGACCCTTTTTAACGTGACCCGTGAGAGGATACGACAGATCGAGGCAAAGGCATTGAAAAAACTCCGCCACCCCGTAAGGAGCAAGAAACTCAAGGCATATTCAGACTGATGGGTGGGAAAAAGCTTGACTCGTCTTTAGAAAAGCTGGTAGTTTATAATTTAGCTTATATACGGATAAAATACGGCTGGGTACTCAGCCCTTTTCCCTGAAAAAGGGCGTGCCAAAAGGGAATCCCGTGAAACTCGGGAGCTGCCCCGCAACTGTAAGCGGTTACGAACTCTCAAGCTTTTACCACTGGCCCTAAGACCGCCGAAGGCCGGGAAGGTTGAGAGGGTAGGAAGACCCGCGAGCCAGGAGACCTGCCCAACCGTAACTCGAGCGAGATCTTCCGAGGGAGAGGGTCCGGGATGCACCCATCCTTTTACGGATGGGTTTTTAGTTTTTAGGGCAGGGCAGACAGGTTTTAATTAAAAAATTTAAAAAATTTAAAAATTAAAAAATTTAAAAAACCTTTGATAAGGAAGGTGGAGCAATGGCTGAGATCTGCGAGCAACCTTTTGTAGAACAGGGGCCCAGAAAAGGACTCATTCACATCTATACCGGAGAGGGTAAGGGTAAAACCACGGCTTCCATCGGGCTCGCCGTCCGGGCGGCGGGCCAGGGTTTTAAGGTCCTACTGGTACAGTTCTTCAAGCTCGAGGAAGACCCTTCCGGAGAAAAGGAGATCATAAGGGAAAAGATCCCCACCATAGAACTGATCCGTTCAAAGGTCAGGCACCCGTGTTTTACCGGCGAGGAGACGGACGAAGCGGAACTTAAAAAGGGCGTAGTAGAGACGTTCGAGCTCGTTAAATCCAGGCTCGCCGAGAAGAGCTACGATCTCATTGTCCTCGACGAGGTGATAGGGGCGATAAGCGGCGGGTGGATTAACCTTAACGAGTTCCTCGACTTCCTCGATAAAAGGCCCGAGGCCCTTGAGGTGGTCCTTACGGGTAGAGACGCTCCCGTGGAGCTCGTAAAGAAGGCCGACTACGTAACAGAGATGCTCAAGATAAAACACCCCTATGAAAAGGGGATAAAGGCCAGAAGAGGTATCGAATTCTGAGGGGGTCATGGACTCCTTTTCCGTAGAGGGTCATGGACTCCTTTTCCGTGGAGGGTCACGGACCCTTTTCTGTGGAGGGCCATAGCCCCCTTTTATTAGAGCCACTCATCTGTCAATGGCGACCAAGGGAATAAAAAACTTCGTCTTTGTTCTCGGAGGTGCAAGGAGCGGCAAGAGCTCCTTCGCCCTGAAGCTCGCCAGCTCCTGCGGATGTGAAGGAACCAGGGCATACATCGCAACCGCCGAGGCCCTCGACAGCGAGATGGTCGAAAGGATCGAGGAGCACAGAAAGACCAGGGGCAAGGAGTGGATAACGATTGAAGAGCCCCTGCAAGTCGAAAAGAGGATAACCGGGGGCCGGGGTTTTAGCGTAATACTCATCGATTGTCTTACGCTGTGGCTTATGAACCTCGTAGGCGGGGGAAGAAGCGATGGGGAGATCTTAAAGGAAACAGAAGAGCTCGCCTCGGCATGCAAAGACTGTGGGGCATTCGTAATAGCGGTATCCAACGAAGTAGGGCTCGGCCTGGTCCCTGAAAACCCCATGGGCAGGAGGTTCAGGGACTTAGCGGGCAGAGCTAACCAGCTTTTTGCCGATAAAGCGGACGAGGTTTATCTGGTCACCTCGGGGATACCTTTGAAGATAAAGTGAAGCCGTAGGCAGGGCCTTATAAATTAAGAAAGGAACAGAGGAATGTCAGAACTTGAAAGAACGCTTAAATCCATCGAGCCTGTAGATACAGCTCTCGTCGACGTGGCAAGAAAAAGGCTCGACAGCCTCACCAAACCCCCCGGGAGCCTCGGCCGGCTCGAGGAGTTTGCCGAAAGGATGGTAGTGATTACGGGCACGACCGAACCCCAGATAAAATTTAAAAAAATATTCACCTTCGCCGGGGACCACGGGGTGGCCGACGAGGGTGTGTCCGCGTTCCCGAAGGAGGTCACCCCGCAGATGGTATTTAACTTCCTCAACGGTGGGGCAGGTATAAACGTTCTTGCAAGGCACGCTGGTGCGGACGTTGTTGTGGTGGATATCGGGGTCGATTACGACTTCGGCGAAACACTTACCGGTCTCGTAAGGAAAAAAGTAATGAGGGGCACCCGCAACATGCGCATGGGCCCTGCCATGTCAAGGCACGAGGCCATAGCCTGCATGGAGGTGGGTATAGGGCTGGCCTGCGAGCATGCAAAACCCGGCTCCATATTCGGAACCGGCGACATGGGTATCGCCAACACCACCCCTTCGAGCGCCATCATCGCAGCCTTTACTGGCCTCCCCGCCGAAGAGGTGACCGGAAGGGGCACCGGCGTAGACGACAATATTTTCGGGCACAAGGTAGAGGTCATCCAGGACGCCTTGAGGATAAACGCGCCGGACCCCACTGACCCCATTGACGTCCTTTCAAAGGTTGGTGGCACGGAGATAGCCGGCATCGCTGGCTTTGTAATCGGGTCAGCCGCAAGGCGCATACCCGTTGTAATAGACGGCTTCATATCCACTGCCGGGGCGCTCGTGGCCTGCGAGCTCGAGCCTGTGGTTAAAGATTATCTTTTCGCCTCCC
>JAUVFY010000021.1 GCA_030594025.1 Deltaproteobacteria bacterium
CGTATAATCAAGGGCTTGTCTGACCGCTATTACCATCGCCACCAGCATCCAGATCGAGGCGCCAAGGAAGATAAGACCTCCCAGAAATGGGATGATACCGAATATACGGAGCAAACCGGGGGCGCTCGCAAAACCGATGGTGCGCAGCAACTCGCCGAAATCCGCTCTGGTTTTTGGCTCCGGAAGGAGTTTCGTGCCAATAAGGTATGTAAGAAATGCCCAGATAAACCAACCGATAAGGGCTGCAATCGACTGTGTTAAAACCCAGCCGAACCCCGCTATTGCGCCGCTTCCTATTCCGGCTGCTATACTGGCGATAACAACAACCCCCATGGCCTGCCACAGCGCACCTTTGTCAGCCTCGACCTCTTCATAGAGGTGAACATCCAGCAATGCGGCACGCATAATGCGATCTACGAAGTTGCTCATAAGCCCCTCCTATATATTTTTCCATTACGTGGTCGGCGCTGCCCGTCCCTACGGTCTCTTCTCCCTCTTTTTACCTCGTTCCCCCCTTTTTTTCCTTTTTCCACTTTTTTTCCTTAGCTGCGGCCCGGTAACCCTCATGGGCTTAAGGAGCTCCTCTGCCTCTGTCGGGGTGAATACTCCGCTCTCGACCAGGACTTCCCTTATCGTCTTGCCGGTCCTCTCGGACGCCTTTGCAACCAGTGCCGCCTTCTCGTAGCCTATGATGGGGTTTAAGACCGTTGCAAGGCCCACGGAGCTTTCGAAGTAATCACGGCACCTTTTTCTATCGGCTTCTATGCCTTTTACGCACCTATCGGTGAAGAGCCTTATCCCTTTGGTGAGTATCCCGATGGACTGAAGGATGTTATAGTTAATGACAGGTCCCATCACGTTAAGTTCGAACTGGCCCGCCTGCGAGGCCATGGCGACCGCGAGGTCGTTACCAACGACCTGAAACGAGACCATGTTCATCATCTCGGCCATGACAGGGTTTACCTTCCCGGGCATGATGGACGAGCCGGGCTGGACCGGGGGAAGGGTTATCTCTTTGAGTCCGGTCCTGGGTCCGGAACTCAGGAGCCTAAAATCGTTCGCTATGCGGATGAGCTCGAGTGAGGTGTCCCTCAACGTGCCGGAGAGGGCCGTAAAGTCCGCCATGCTGTTCATGCCCTCGACCGTGTCAGGGGCCGGCTTCAAGCCCTTTATGCCGGATACCCTCGAAAGGGCCCTCACGACCATGGGCCTGTACCTGGGGTCGGTGTTAAGGCCCGTGCCTGCGGCAGTGCCTCCGATTCCCAGGGATTTAAGTGCCTTTCTCGCGGCCTCAAACCGTTCGGTGCATTTACGTACGCTTGTCGCATAGGAGGTAAAATCCTGGCCGAGCCTTATTGGCACGGCGTCCTGGAGGTGTGTTCTTGCAGATTTTATTATGCGGTCGAACCTCCTGGCCTTTCCCCTGAGCTCGCGCTCGAGTCCTTTGAGCGACGAGGAGAGTCCCCCGGAGGCATGGAGTGCCGCTATCCTCATTGCGGTGGGGAAGGTATCGTTTGTGGATTGAGCCATGTTCACATGGTCATTGGGGTGTACGAGCCTGTACTCGCCTTTCCTCGCGCCGAGGATTTCGTTGGCCCTGTTAGCAATGACCTCGTTCGCGTTCATATTGTGAGAGGTCCCTGCACCGGCCTGGTAAACGTCGACTATGAACTGCTCGTGCAAGTGCCCGCCTATTACCTCGTCGGCGGCCTTCATGATAGCACGGGCTTTTTTTGCCGCGAGTAGGCCCAGGGCCATGTTCACTTCCGCTGCGGCCCTTTTAACCATGGCGGTGGCCATTATGAATTCGCTCTTAGGAAGGATCCCGCTGGCAGAAAAGTTATGTTTTGCCCTGAGGGTCTGAACCCCGTAGTAGGCGTCCGAGGGGACCGCCCTCTTGCCAAGGGTGTCCTTTTCTATCCGGGTCTTTTTAGCCAGGGCCCTTTTTTTCTTTACCTTCATAACGGTCGGGAGGTGAAATAAAAACTCTGTCAGCCTTTTCCTTTTATCATATTTTTGTTTGGGACCAGGGGAAAGTCAATCCTTATGTGCCCTGCAAGGGTGTCTTTCTTCCCGCCGTCAACGAGAATCTGGACCGCCTCTATCTCGGGGAAGTTGAGCGCGACGGTGTTCACGATGGAGTAAATGGTCTGTAGCTCCCCGGAAGAGCCCCCGGGGTGGTTGTCTGATAAGGCGCTCGAGAAGTTCACATAGGCGGTGGTACCCCTTATCTTGACCGACAGGAGCCTTGTGCCCTCGGGGATTGTAGGGGTAAGCGCACTTTCCGGGCCCTCTATGAGGGCCTCGACCGCCTCTTTAACCTTCGCCTCAAGCCCGCGCGCGGGTCCCTTCTTAATCCTCCTTCTCTCTGTGTCGAGTGACTTTCCCTCAACGTCGCTGAAGAAAAGCTTTAGCTCCCTTACTGCGGCCTTTTTAGGTACTGGTGGAGGCAGAAGCTTCTCTCCGTACCATGCCATGAAGATTATACCCGCAATAAAGGTAAGCAGTGCGACTATTATTATCGTCCAGGGAGAACCCTTTTTTTTGGCCATATTGACTATTAAGTGACTGTTAGGTCCGTAAATGACAGGAAGCGTTCTATGACTTAAGGAAACGGTCAATGACCGTCAGGCTTCCACGCTTACCAACTCCGCCTGGATGGGCCCTTCGTTAAAAAATTTCTTACCCACCCTTGTAAAACGCTCGGGCGAGTCGGTCACAAAGAACCTCGGCCGGGCGGGGGTTTCTGTTTTTTCCCGCAGTTCCTCCCTCATAAGATTTGTGCTCTTGAGCACACTCTCGACCTCGAGGGCAGTGGCCAGGGCGGAATCGATGAGCCTCACCTCTTCGCCCATCACCTTTGCAATCGTCCTTTTAAGAAGCGGATAATGCGTGCATCCGAGCACAAGCACGTCTATCCCTTCCCCCTTCAACTTCACGAGGTATTTACCCGCCGTTAGAAGGGCCGCGTCATTGTCCGTCCACCCCTCTTCAACGAGCGGCACAAAGAGCGGACATGACTGCATGAATACTACAACCGTTGGGTCGACGGCCTTTATGGCGTCGAAATAGGCCCCGCTCTTCATGGTCCCTTCGGTGCCGATTACCCCGACCCTTTTTACCCTGGTCGAGGCAATGGCCATCTTCGCCCCTGGTTCTATGACCCCCACGACCGGTATATCGAGCCTTTCCTTGAGCGCTCCGAGCGCGTAAGCCGAGGCCGTATTGCAGGCAACGACGAGAAGCTTTATATCGTATTTCAAGAGGAAGTCCGCCGTCTCAATGGAGTACCTGGTCACGGTCTCCCTGGATTTGTTCCCGTAGGGTACGCGGGCCGTGTCGCCGAGATATATGGTCTCTTCCCGGGGCAGCAGCCTCGTAATCTCCCTCAGAACGGTCAGCCCCCCTATTCCGGAGTCGAATATGCCGATAGGCCGGTCATTCATAAAATCCAGTTTAAGTCTAAGTAAAGGGGGCAACATTGTCAACGAAAAACTACCTCGTGTGCTATAATAAAATTAGGATTTATGAGGAAAGAGGGGTTCTATATGGAAAGGCAACCGCTAAGAACCGAAGAGCCTCGGACCAGGCACCCAGGGCCCGAAAAGTCTCCTGAAGGCGGGTTTATAAAAGAGATGGAAGAGGACCATGGGAGGATAAAGAAGCTTATCAAGGAGTTCGAGCCGGTCGTATCGAGCCGCGTCATAGAAGACATGGTTCTTTTCAGGAAAAAACTCAAAGAGTTGGAGGACGTGGTCGTCGAGCACCTTAAGATGGAGGACGAACTCTTTTACCAGAGCCTCAAGGAAAAGGCCATAGAAAAGAAGCAGGACGGATTCCTACCCGTAATAGACCTTTACAAGGAGTCCATGTTTGTTGTCTCGAGGAAGGTCTTGAGCTTTTTTAGCAGGTACCGTGAAGAGGAGGATATATCTGTCGATCCGGAGGGTTTTTTCTCCTCTTTCAAAGACATCCGCTATGAGATTTTAAAGCGGATCTCCAAGGAGGAGAGGGGCCTTTTCTACATATACGGGACATGTTTTCTTGACTGAGCCAGGCTGAGCAAGGTCTTTATTTTAGGTTCATGGATAACCCGCAGATAGCCAGGATATTCGAGGAGATAGCGGATATCCTCGAGATAAAGGGCGAGAACCCCTTCAGGGTCCGTTCCTACAGGAACGCCGCACTCGTCGTGCAGGGGTTCGCGGTGAGCCTCAAGAGTATAGTCGAGGGCGGGGAGGAGGAGCTAGAAAAGATCCCGGGGATAGGTACGAGTATACGCGAGAAGGTCGTCGAGATACTCGCAACAGGCAAGTGCAAGTTCCATGACGGGCTTTTAAAGGAGCTCCCGCCGGGGCTCCTTGAGCTTTTGAGGATATCCGGGGTGGGCCCCAAGAAGGTAGCGCTCCTGTACGACAAGGTAGGCATAAAGAGTGTTGACGAGCTCGAAAAGGCCGCCCAGGCCCATAAGCTCTGCGGGCTTCCGGGGATGGGAGAGAAGTCCGAGCAGAAGATACTAAAGGCCGTCCAGGAGGCAAAACGGGTCTCCGGACGCTTCGGGCTCTCCACAGTCAGAACCGTTGCAGAAGACTACAAGTCCCACATAAAGAAGCTAAAAGGGGTCATCGATGTGGAGCCCTCGGGGAGCCTGAGGAGATGGAAGGAGTCAATAGGGGATCTGGATATACTTGTGACCTGCAAAAAGGGTGTCCCTGTTATGGACCACTTTGTAAGCTACCCTGAAGTGAGTGAGGTGGTTGCGAAAGGGGATACGAAGTCCACCGTGATATTGACAAACGGGCTTCAGGTGGACTTGAGGGTCCTGGATAAGAAGTCCTTCGGCTCAGCACTTCAGTACTTCACCGGTTCCAAGGCTCACAACATCGCCGTCAGGGACAGGGCCAAGAGAATGGGGCTCAAGATAAGCGAGTACGGGGTGTTCAGGGAAAAGACAGGCAAGTGGATGGCCGGCAGGACCGAACAGGATGTGTACGGGGCCGTGGGCCTCGAATGGGTCCCCCCGGAGCTCAGGGAAAACAGAGGGGAGATAGAGGCCGCTGAGGCCTCGAAACTTCCCGGGCTAATCGAACTAAAGCATATAAAGGGCGACCTTCATGTGCACACCAAAGAGAGCGATGGGGCGAATACCCTCGAAGAGATGGCCGAAGCGGCCATGGCGATGGGTTACGAATATATCGCCGTAACGGAACACTCAAAGGGTCTGGCCATAGCTCGCGGGCTGGAAGAAAAAAGGCTCCTGAAACATATTGAGACAATAGACCGTTTTAACGAGAGACTTAAAAAAAAGGGAGTGAAGTTTCGGGTATTGAAGGGCACGGAAGTCGACATACGCTCCGACGGAACACTCGACTACAAGAGCTCTTTACTCGAAAGGCTCGACTGCGTCGTAGGGGCGGTCCACTCCGGGTTCGACATGCCGGGTAAGGATATGACCAGGAGGATACTCAAGGCGATAAGCACGGCGAAACTCCATATACTCGCGCATCCCACGGGAAGGCTCATAGGCACGAGGGAGCCTTACGCGGTGGATATGGAAAAGGTTATCAATGCCGCGAAAAAATACGGGGTCTTCCTTGAGCTCAACGCCTACCCCGAAAGGCTCGACCTTAACGACATACACTGTAAACTCGCAAAGGACACGGGCGTGCTCGTTGCCATCTCAACAGACGCACACAACACGCTGCATCTGAAAAATATCGTCTACGGGGTGCACACTGCAAGAAGGGGTTGGTTAGGGAAAAAGGACGTACTCAATGCCGGGGGCCTGAAGGAAGTTTTAAAGTTGTTGAAGAAGGGTTAGAGCGGGGCAGGGAGGGTTTGTGTAGAGCGCTATGGGCGCGAATTAGAAAGTTCATGCGGTCGCCTTTTTCGGTTGCTTTCGCGTCTCGACCCTCTCGGCCTTTACCTTGGCGATTCTGTTCTTTTCCATGTCCACAACGGTATACCTGTAGCCGGCGTGCAGTACGAACTCCCCTCCGCGCGGGACCCTCTGTAGTTTTGCGAGCATAAACCCCGAAAGGGTGTTGTGCTTTTCGGCCTCTTCCTCTGTGAAGGGAAGGTCTATATCCGCAAGGTCTCTCAAGGATGCAGAAGGGTCGATTATCATCGTACCGTCGCGGAGTTTTTCCACGAGGCCTCCCTTTTCCACGTCGTACTCGTCCTCTATCTCGCCTACAATCTCTTCGAGGAGGTCCTCGATCGTGACGAGGCCGTCGACGTCGCCGTGTTCGTCTATGACTATGGCTATGTGGACCTTCCTCCTTTGCAGCTCCCTAAGGAGCCCGCTTATCATTATCGAGTTGGGCACGAAGTAGGGGGTGCGGACGAGCTCTTTTACGACCACCGGCCTCCCGCTCTCCATCGTCTTGAATACGTCCTTGTTGAAAAGTATGCCCACTACGTTTTCCAGACTTTCCCTGTATACGGGATACCTCGAAAACCCGGTTACCGAGATGAACTTCAGGACTTCTTCAGGAGGGGTATTTATCTCGATGGCGCTGAACTGGGGTTTCGGCACCATGACTTCCTTGACGGTGGTGTCGGCGAACTCGAAAACCCCGTGCAGAAGCTGGGCCTCTGTCTCCTCGAGGATACCCTTTTCTCTGCCCTCTGTTATGAAGTATTTTAATTCCTCCTCGGAGATAAACATCCTCTCCTCGGCGCCCTTTATCCCGAACAACTTCAAAACAAAACTCGTGGAAGAGGTAAGCAGTATTACGAAGACGGCAGAGACCCTTGAGAGCAGGTCAATAGGCCTTGCCGAAAAGCAGGCTATCCTCTCGGAGTACCTGAGGGCAAGGGATTTCGGTGCGAGCTCCCCCACGACGAGCATTACATAGGATAAGACAGCGACCACTACGGCTACGGCGAGGAACTCGGAGGAGCGCTGAACAGCTCCGATGGGTATGGCCGAAAAAAGCGGTTTTAAGAACTCTATTGCGATGACACCGCCAAGGACCGAGGCGAGGGTACCTGCGACGGTAACGCCCACCTGGACGGTTGCCAGAAAGCGCTCCGGTTTGTTCTTCATGCCGGAGACGATCTGGGCCGACTCCTTGCCGTCCTTGGCAAGCTTGTCTATAATGCTCCTTTTTGAGGAGATTATGGCTATCTCGGAACTTGAGAAAAAGCCGTTGAGAAGGATTAAAAGAAGTATTATTATAGCCTCAAATACAAGGCTTTCTGTCGACACTTAGCCTCCTGAAGAAAAAAAAGAAAAATAAAGGAATATTAAGGGTCTCCTTTAAATGGTTGTGGGATATTAGGATTATAGCATAAAAAGTGAAATTTTTACAAGGTGCTTGCGCACGGTAAATTGTAAATTCGGCCCTTGTAGCTCATGTGGCCTCAACACATAGAAAGAGAGCATAATAAGTGTTCCACCTCAGGTAGCTTGCGCACGGCAAATTGTAAATTCAGCCCTTGTAGCTCATGTGGCCCCAACACATAGAAAGAGAGCATAATAAGTGTTCCACCTCAGGTGGCTTGCGCACGGCAAATTGTAAATTCGGCATTAGCATGTAAGGTGCAGGGCTGCGGCGGCCTTTTTGTCCGGGGGCATGCCGTTAAAGAGGTCGCAGGCTTCCTGAGTCCTCTTAACAATAAGCTTTATTCCCGCCCCGGAGAGCGTTTTTTCTACCTCCGGCAGGACTCTCATCATACCGGAGGCGCCGGTGCCCACTATGAGGAGCCCGGGGCGGGCATCGATGACATCGTTTATGTCGTCGGTACAGAGCTCATGCCCGGTCTTCCTCCACCAGTTAGCTCTAATGCCCGTGGGAAGGATTATGATGTCACTGGTATATACCTTCCCGTCTACGTCTATCTGGCCAAACCTATAGTAATTTATCATCTTTTTATTTCAACCATCTGTTTTTTAAATAAAACTAAGCACGAATTAATGCCCCATAGGTACTCCGGCAAAGGGGCTCACCGTTTAAAGGCGTCTTTACCAGGGAAAAGGGCCGTCTCACCGAGGTGCTCCTCGATCCTCAGGAGCTGGTTGTACTTTGCCGTCCTATCCGTGCGGGATGCAGAGCCGGTCTTTATCTGCCCGGAGTTCGTGGCCACACTTACATCGGCAATTGTAGTGTCCTCAGTTTCGCCGCTCCTGTGGGATATAACCGTAGTATAGCCGGCATTTTTAGCCATTTCAACGGCAGCAAGGGTCTCCGTGAGGGTCCCTATCTGGTTTAGTTTTATGAGTATGGAGTTCGCCACGTTGTTCTCTATGCCTCTTTTGAGCCTCTTTACGTTGGTAACGAAGAGGTCGTCGCCCACGAGCTGGACCTTTTTGCCCAGCCTTTCCGTCAGGTGGCTCCAGCCCTTCCAGTCGTCTTCAGAGAGGCCGTCCTCTATGGACACTATGGGGTAGTCACGTACGAGCCTTTCGAGGTAAGCGACCATCTTTTCTGTCGTGAGCCTTTTACCCTCCACCACGTAGGCTCTGTTTTTAAAGAATTCGCTCGCCGCGCAGTCAAGGGCTATGAAGGCGTCCTTGCCGGCCGTGTAGCCCGCTTTTTTAATAGCCTCGAGGATTACATCTATCGCATGCCTGTTCGAGCTCAACCTGGGAGCGAATCCCCCCTCGTCTCCAACAGCCGTAAGGAGCCCTCTTTTTTTCAATATCCCCTTCAGATTGTGGAAGACCTCCACACCCATCCTGAGTGATTCGCTGAAGGACGGAGCCCCGGCCGGGACAACCATGAACTCCTGTATGTCGAGATTGTTATCCGCGTGCGCCCCGCCGTTTATTATGTTCATCATCGGCACCGGCAGGGTCCTTGCGCTCGTTCCCCCGATATAGTGGTAAAGGGGGAGTAGTGCGGCATCCGCCGCGGCCTTTGCAACAGCCAACGAGACACCCAGGATGGCGTTTGCGCCGAGCCGCCTTTTGTTACCCGTACCGTCAAGGGCGATTAAAGTCTCGTCTATTAAGACCTGGTCCATCGCATCGAGCCCGATAATCTCCGGGGCAATCTTCTCATCCACTTTCTTTACGGCCTTCAGAACCCCCTTGCCGAGGTAGCGTTTCTTGTCATTGTCACGGAGCTCTATGGCCTCGAACCTGCCTGTGGATGCGCCCGAGGGAACGGCAGCCCTTCCGGAAAAGCCGCCTTCGAGGATTACCTCGACCTCGACCGTGGGATTACCCCTGGAATCAAGTATCTCTCTTGCGAAAACGTCTATTATGGTCGTCATCGTTTAGACTCTGGCCTCCTTATTAACACGGAATTAACTGTTACATTATACTCTCGTGCAGAAAAAATCAAGAAAAAGTCCGAAAACTTGACACTGAGAAATGGGCTTGAACAAATGGACAAGGGAGGGTAATATTAATAACTCAACCCCGGGTTAACTCAGAAGCTCTAAAATATTTTTCTCGGTTTTGTTCAGTAAGGATTTTCATTCCTTGAAGAGGAAGAAAATAGAAAGATGACCTCACTCACCATATTCAGCTTTTTCGGCGGCATAATGCTCCTGCTCTACGGCATGAGGCTCGTAGGCGAAGGCCTTCAGAAGGCCGCCGGTGCACGGCTGAGGCCGTTTCTTCTTGCCGCCACGAGCAACCGCATAAAAGGCGTGGGCGTGGGGGCCGCAATAACGGCGCTACTACAGAGCTCGAGCGCAGCGACCGTCATGCTCGTGGGCCTGGTGGGCTCGGGCCTTATGGGCCTTGGCGAGACGATGGGCGTTATACTCGGCGCGGACATCGGCACAACGCTCACCGTCCAGATAATCGCCTTCAAGATATACGACTATGCGATCTTCATAGTCGGGGTGGGGGCCCTCATAAGATTCCTTTCCTCGAGGGGGCCGGCACAGGACTGGGGTCAAGCCCTCCTGGGCTTCGGCCTCGTATTCCTGGCTCTTAAGATCCTCATAGAGACCTTCACCCCCATTACCGAAGACCCACTTTTCGGCCAGATGCTAATCGGGCTCGGCAAAGACCCCCTTGCGGGCATAATAATCTCCGCAATACTTACCGCGCTATTTCATTCTTCCGCGGCCACCCTGGGGCTCGCCATATCGGTTGCCCACTCGGGGCTTCTCACGCTCGATGCGGCCATGCCCATCGTCCTCGGGGCGAACATCGGCACATGTGCCAGCGCAATAGCCTCGAGCATAGGTGCACCAGTGGACTCAAAGAGGGTAGCCCTGGCCCATATACTCTTCAAGGTCCTCGGGGTAATAATAGTGCTTCCCTTCCTCGGGCTCTTTACAAGCCTTGTGAGCCTCGCGAGCTCCGACATCGCAAGGCAGGTGGCATACGCGCACACCTTCTTTAACATAGCCATTGCGGTACTTTTCCTGCCCTTTACAGGGCCTTTTACAAACCTTGTACAGCGCCTTCTTCCCCAGAGGGTGGAAGTAAAAAGGTTCGGCCCGAAGTACCTCGACCCCATGGTCCTTGCAACCCCCTCGCTCGCCCTTGGCCAGGCAACCAGGGAGACCCTCAGGCTCGCCGACATCGTGCAGGATATGCTGAAGAGTTCCATCGATGTCTTCAAGGAAAACGACAGGGTGCTCCTTGAGAGGCTCGAGGAGAGGGACAACGACGTGGACCTTCTGGACAGGGAGATAAAGCTCTATCTTACAAAACTAACAAGCGAGAACCTTTCGGACGAGCAGGCCGCCAGAGAGCTCGAGATCCTTGCGTTTACAAATAACTTGGAGAACATAGGTGACGTGATAGACAAAAATCTTATGGAGATTGCGGGTAAGAAGATAAACGCCAGCGTAAGTTTCTCCAAGGACGGCATGAGGGAAATCGTCACGCTCCACGAGAAGGTCATCGATAACTTCGAGATGGGGGTGGCGACATTCGCCTCCGGCGACGTCGAGCTTGCAAGAAGGCTCCTTGACCGGAAGATAAAGCTCGCCCAGACGGAAAGGGAGATGCGCGAGGCCCACATAAAGAGGCTACACAGGGGGCTTAAAGAGTCCATAGACACGAGCGCCATACACCTCGACGTGCTGACGAATCTAAAGAGGATAAACTCCTACATAACCAACATCGCTTACCCCATACTGGAGAGGGAAAAGACCGCCTGAGAACGGGACGGTTAAGCCGCCGGCACATTCGGTAGAAAAGGGTAAAAATAAGCCAAATTCTTCGCTTGACAAATCCGAAAACGGTGCTATGCTTTTTACGATACGTTGCCATGCTCCTTGGGTCCGGGTTTGAACGCTCAGGTCTGAAACGAAAGAGATTCCAGTCGAAAAAAGCTTCAAGTTATTCTGTTTAAAAGGAGGTGGTCTCACCAAAGAATGCTCCGTCCCCGAACTAACCCCTTAAATCCAGCCATTATTTTTATGATAAAGGCACAGGTTTCTTGTTTGAGCTAAAGTATTTCCGAAAGGTGGTGAGCATATAGTGGATCCATTAAAAGATGTTAGTTTAGACGAAGAGTTTTTAAAGGTCCTGGAACTTAAGGGCATCTCGCGAAGAAAATTCCTCAAGTTCTGCGGCGCCGCGGCGGCGCTACTGGGGATGAGCAAGTTACACATCCCCGAGATCGCATCTGCCATCGAAAAGATGAGCAAGCGCCCGCCCCTTATATGGCTGGACTTCATGGAGTGCCTCGGGTGCACCGAGTCGTTCGTAAACGCCACCTACCCCGAGGTAGATAAGATTATACTCGAGATATTGAGCTTAGATTATCATGAGACCATAATGGCAGCTGCCGGGGAACAGGCCCATGAAAACCTGTGGAAGGCCGTAGAGGAGGGGAACTATCTCTGTGTCGTTGAAGGCGGTATCGCAACGGGTATACCGAGCGCGATGACCGTGGGAGGGATGACCTCCATGGAGATAATGGAGAAGGTTGGCAGCAAGGCCATTGCGGTCGTTGCGGTCGGTATGTGCGCGACCCACGGCGGAACGCAGGGCGCGGAGCCCAACCCCACGGGCGCTGTTGGGGTTGAGGAGTTCTTGAGGGGCAGGGGGATTAAAACCCCGGTAATTAACCTCGTGGGTTGTCCCGCGAACCCTGAGAACATAATCTCCACTGTGCTGCACTACCTGTTGCTCGGCAAACTCCCCGAGCTCGACGCCCACAGCAGGCCGAAGATATTCTACGGCCAGACCATACACGACAACTGCACCAGGAGGGCCCATTTTGACGAGGGGCGTTTTGTCGAGGTCCTGGCCGATGAGAACATGGCCAAAGGTTACTGCCTCTACAAGGTCGGGTGCAGGGGCCCCCATACGTTCGGAAATTGTCCGACCGTCCTGTGGAACAACAGGCAGAGCTGGTGCGTTGACGTCGCACCCTGCATCGGCTGCTTTGAGCCTAAATTCTGGGACAGGTTCAGGGACTTCTACGAACCCCTGCCTGACGTGAAGCTCCCCGGTGTGAGGGCGAGCGCGGATAAGATAGGCATCGGGCTTGCCGCGGTTACCGCAGCGGGCATAGGCGCACATGCAGTGGGAAGCGCCGTAAAGGGCAGGCTCAAAAAGACTGAGTCTCACGTTATAAAGGAGGAAGAAGAGGAAAAGAAAGAATAGTCGTTGGGACCTCTTCTGGGAGGCTTGTTATAGATTCAACTTAAGGTAAAAAGGCAAAAAAAGGAGGAGGGCAGTGGGCGAGAGAATAGTTATAGACCCCATCACAAGAATCGAAGGACACCTTAGAATCGAGGTGGAGATAGCCAACGGAAAGGTCGTGAACGCATGGAACACCACGACGCTTTTCAG
>JAUVFY010000224.1 GCA_030594025.1 Deltaproteobacteria bacterium
AGGGGCAGAAGCGAAAGTAAAATCTTAACCGCCTTCATTCGTCCTCCTTTATTTCACAGACAACCTCCCCCAGATTTACCCATACCTCCTCGCTCTCCGGTATGATTATATCAAAAATACACTCCGTTCCGTCGTAAAAAACCTTTGCCGGGTATCTACCTGAAGGTACGTTCTCAGCGTAAAACTCGCCGGCTCTTCCCACAAGCCCCTCGATGGTCCTGTCCTCGACCGTTATAAGCATGTTTGAAAACTCAACCGGTCTCTTCTCTCCCTCAACCATTGCATAGATGTTTCCAACGAGTGCCTGCACCTTCGCTACATCGAAGTTTACGAGAGAGCCGCCCCTGAACGGCGCATTGACGTATTTGGTGAGCGCAGGGATGCTGTATTCGATGGGGATATCGTCTTGTTCTATATCTATCCTGTTGTCTATGAAAGAACGCATGACCGGTACGATTACCTCCCCTTTGCTGTCAGTGGTTCCCACCTCGTTTCCGAAATAATAGGCCCTTACGCCCTCGAGGTCGCCTACCTTTACCCTGGCGAATCCGTCGGTGATGGGCCTGCTCGCATAGACAGAGCCTATGTATCCTATACCCCCGGAAGCCGACACGAGGTAGCTTTCCTTCCCGCCTATGTCCCTGTATCCGATGCCGTAGATGCCATAGTCGTTCTGGTACTCGAAGTCGCCGAGTATATCCGTTGTCTCTTCGAAGTCCACGGCCTGGGCCCTGAAGCCTATGCCGGTTCCCACCGGTAGGCTCTTTCTTACGGTGGCCGTCTTAACGCTTTCACCTTCCCTGTCGGTATATGTGAGGCTCCCGGAGGTGTCATGGCCGAAGTAGATGTGAAGACCGGCGAAGAGCTCGTCCACGTCGTCGGTGTCCTCAAACTCGGTCCTGCTCGCGGTGGCGAAAAATGTGGCCCAGCTCGTTATGACCCTGTTATAGTTAAGGGCGTACCGGGAGGTGTCCTCTCCGATGTGCGGCCGTGTGGTCGAGTACTCTGCCGCGATGGACCCCAGAGTTCTGGTCGTAAACCCTATAGTACCTGTAAGCTGGAAAGAGGGCTTGTCGTCGGAAGGACTGATTGCGATGTTAGAGAAGTTTTGTGAAAAAGAGTTCACGGAAAGGGCGGCGTTTACGTATCTACTACGGAAAAAATAGCCCAGGAAACCGCCGAAACCGCTCTGGCCGTCGGAGACGCTAAAGGAAAAGGCAGAGTCGAGGACCCCGGCGTTCCCGACCAGGAAAGAAACGGTAGGGCCCAGGCCAAGAAGGTTGTCGGATGCCTCAAGGGTGTAACCGGCCTTTAATCTATCAGTAAAGCCGTAGTTGTGGAAGGCAAGAAACGCGGCCCTTCCGTAAGAAAAATTGTCCACCCCGAGCTCTTCTCTTAAAAACCCGAGGCTGTAGCTGAACTCGTGGAGCCCCTTTTTTAAAAGTCTGTCAGAATAGAAAAAGGGCCTTGATATTACCCTTCGTTGCCCGAAGGCATCCGTTACGACGATATCAGCGGTCCCAAGACCTATATTTGCGGGGACGTCTGTAAGAAGGAAGTTTCCTGGCAAGAGCCTCTCCTCCCTTACAAGCACATCGTCTATATAGACCTCCACCTCTGAAGGGCTAAGAAGTGTCCCGCTGAAAGTAAGGGAGGGGAACCTTATAAAATAGGGGTCTACGGAGAAGTTCTTTGATAGACTCACTCCCCCCAAAAGCGGGCTCGTACCCAGAACCCCGGAGGTGGCGGTAAGATCGCCAAATATAAGGGTCCTGAGTGTTTCCCTCGAATCTGTCCTTAAAAAGGTTAAAAGCCTCACAGCCTTGTCCTCGTCCTCGCTCTTTCGATAGTTCTGGGTCGAAATGCCGAGGTAATTGCCGATTCGTAGACCTATCTCAGTGGAAAGATCGAAGGTTGAGTTTTCGGAGCTGTAAAGCAGGCCGTAATTTAAAAAAGCCGAGTTGTCCCTTGTGTAAAAGACTTCGTAGGGCTTTTTATAAGAGTAGTCCAGGGCCTGCTCGATGAAAAGATCAGGGCGGGCCTGAACCTCGAGTGATACGTCCCTTTCGTTTATGGCGAATTCAAGGCCCTCAATGGACCTTAAAGAGACGTATGTCTCTTTTTCGAAGGTAATCTCATGGCCCAGTCCCTTTTTAAGCTTGGTGCTTTCCAGGTCCTCCCTTCTTACCCACACGTCTCCGTCCGGGGTGAGGACGACAAAGAACTCCACTATCTCCTGTGCGTTTAAGACTAATTTTAAAACAATTACCTATTGAGAAAAAATCTGTGCTGGATAAAGTAAAAAGGATAAGAATAATA
>JAUVFY010000054.1 GCA_030594025.1 Deltaproteobacteria bacterium
GATTAAGGAGGATTTTTCTAATATTCATTCAATCGATTTATTCTGTGATGAGATGGAAAAAGTTGCCAAGGAATGTTTCAGAGTTTTAAAATCGGATAAATTCTGTGCCATATTGATTGGCGATACGAGGAGAAAAAAATTTTACATACCCATTGCATATAAAGTTCTGGAACGATTTTTAAAGGTGGGATTTCTTCTGAAGGAAGACATCATAAAAATCCAGCATAACTGCAAGGCGACCGGTTTCTGGATAAAGAAATCAAAATTTTATAATTTTCTCTTAATAATGCACGAGCACATTTTTGTGTTTTATAAGCCTTGATTGCTAATTCATAATATAATTTGATTATGGTTTTCGGGACGCAAGTGGTTCGGGGTGAGGCTGTTTTTGGCAATTGGTTTAACTGACTTGAAATTGCTTCGCCCTCCGGGCTCAAATGACAGAACATTATAAAATTCACTCCCCTACTCCACCAGCGGGCACTTTTCACTCAGTATCTTCATGGCGTTATTCAGCTCGGCGTGGCTCCCCAGGACAACCACCATGTCGCCCACTGCTATGGCGAAGTCCCCGGGCGGGTTCGTATGGGCCTTGCCCTTCCTTATAACGGCTACGACCGTTATGCCCGTCTTGCCGGTAAGGTCGAGCTGCTCGAGGGTCCTACCTGCGACATAACAGCCCTCCTGAACGAAGAAGGTGTCCATTACGCTCGTCTCCAGTATCGAGGCGAGGCTCGCCAGCCTCTCGCCCGTAATAGACGGGGTCCTGAGCATGACGTAGCCCTCCTGGCGTATGAGGTCAATCTGGTTCTGTATGATGTTGCCGGGCACTCGGTAGTCCTTTAAGACGCGGGAGAATATCTCGACCGAAGTTTCAAACTCCTCCGGGATTACCTGGTTTGCCCCGAGCCTGTAGAGTTCCTCCACGTCCTCTATGTAATGGGTCCTGACGATTATGGTGAGGTTCGGGTTCAATTCCCGCGCCGTCTTCACGCCCCTTCTCGTGCCCACCGGGTCGTTTATGCCTATAACGAGCATCTTGGCCTTGTCCGCGCCCATCCTTTGCAATATCAACGGGTGGGTGGCGTCTCCGAAGTAAGCCCGGTGCCCGTCCCTCCTTGCCATGCGGACCCTGTCCGAGTTAACGTCGATTATGAGATGCTCGATTGAGGTCTCCTTGAGGACCCTGGCGAGGTTCCTTCCGTTCAGGCCGTAACCGACGATGATTACGTGGTTTGCGAGGTGGGTCTTCTGGGGCAGGCCCCTTGTGGAGGCCCTGACTCCGAGCAGATGAGCTATCCTGAAGGCGATGTCCGAGGACCTCTGGAAGATAAAGGGCGTTATTGCCATGGTAATGATGGTGGCCGCAAGCAGAGACTGGTAGATCTCCCGCGTGAGGAACCCGTAGTCAGAGCTTATGTTTAAGAGTATGAAGGAGAACTCCCCTATCTGGGCGAGGCTCACGGCGACCATTATCGAGAGCCTCAAGGGGTACTTAAGGATCTGGCCCACGCCGATGACTATCAGGGCCTTTACGGCGAGGATTGCGCCGGCGATAAGAAGGAGCTCGAGAACGTGACCCGCGAAGTAGCTGAGCTCGAGGAGCATGCCTATGGATATGAAAAAGAGCGAGCTGAAGGTGTCCCTGAAGGGAAGGACCTCGACCACTATCTGGTTTGAGTATTCGGACTCCGATATGACGAGCCCCGCTATGAACGCCCCGATTGCGAGAGAAAGTCCGGCAAGGCTGGTGAGCCAGGCCGTTCCCAGGCATACGAGCACAATCGTCAGGATGAAGACCTCGCGGTTCCTGAGCTTCACGACCTCGTGGAAGACCCTGGGGACCAGATAGGCCACACCCGTCACGATCAAAAAGACCGCGGCGAATGCGATAGCAAGCCCCTTTGCAACGGCCAGGGGCGTTGTCCCTGCGGTATCCCCGAGGGCGTGGATGACCATGACCATCACTACGACGCATATGTCCTGGAAAAGTAGTATTCCCACGGAGAGGTTCCCGTGCGAGGAGCCCACCTCGCCTGAGTCAACGAGTAGCTTTAAAACTATCGCCGAGGAGGAAAGGGAGATTATGAAGCCGAGGATCAGGGCCACGGAAAAGGACATGCCCATACCTGTTGCGAAGAACCACACAAGCGCGATGGTGAAAAAGAGCTGAAGCCCTCCCCCGAGCATGGCCTCTCTTTTTATGTTGAGCATCCTGGTGACAGAGAACTCGAGCCCGATGGTGAAAAGAAGGAGGACCACGCCTATCTGGGCGAGCACTTCGACCTCCTCGACCCTTGTGACCAGCCCGAAGCCGTAAGGGCCTATAATGACCCCGGTAAGGAGGAAGCCCAAGATAGTAGGCAGCCCGAGCCTCGTAAGCAGAACACTTATGGGCACGGAGACGGCCATCAGTATTACTATGTCTTTAAGAAGCGGTATCCCTTCCAATATTTTTTATCTCCTGGGTTTTTTAACTTTTCAGCTCATCTCAGTTCAGCTAAAACTCTTTGCCAGGGCCTCGTTCATTTTAATATAGAATATCCCCATAAGCTCCCCTTTTTCAACCCCTTTGCCGATTATTCCTTTATTTCCTTAGGGAGCACGACCTCTTTATGTGTACTGTGTGGGGGGAAGGGGTGTGGGGGGGGAAGGGGGGCGGGGGGAGGTGGACGGAAGGGACGTTACACTCCCCGTCCACCCTGCGCGCAAGATACCATCCTCCAAGGACCGTACAAACGCCCGGAACCGTATAGTGGATAAAAGAAAACTCTCCCAGCGTGAACGAGACGGAGGCGGTTATAAGGAGGGCAACTCCGAGGACCAGAAGCGCTCCGCCCGTGTATTTAAGGACAAGCCGGTAGCGTATGGGGCTCACTCTTTGGGGAGTTCTGCCGGCGCCTTTTTCTTTGCCTGCTCAATCTCCGCTTCCACACCGGCCTTTTCCTCTTCCACCTTCTTTATCTCTTCGACAAGCTTCATGACCTCGGCGTTGGAAAGGGGGTTTTCGTAGGGGGGCTTCGCCATTTCGTAGACCTGTCCTCCGAGGTCGGCAAAGAGTTTTTCCGCCTGCTTGTTAAGGGTATGCGTGCGGTAGCGGAGTTTGCCGACCTTTGCCACCTCCTCGCCCTTTTCAGCGGCTATCTTGGCTCCCTCCTTCACGGCGCCCCATCCTTCCTGGGCGGCCTTCCTGAGCTCGTCTTTTACTCTATCCCAGAACGCCATCGTAATCCTCCTTTTTAAATTTTTAGCTTCTTTAACTGATGTAACGTTTAAACCCTTCACTCTGTCGAGAAAAACACCTCTGTGTTGGTCGCACCAAAAATTAAAAGACTCCTATATTCGATAATATAGGGAGTATTCCGGTCTGTCAAGCTCCCACGCAGGCAATCTACCAGGAGTCGGGCCCTGGAACCGGGGTTCACTCAGGAGCGTTGGATTTTACTGGCAAATCGTCGGTCGCCGGGAGGCCAAAAATTTTGCAATCTTACTAATGTTCGAGTATACTATGGAGGTTATGACAGAGGTTATGGCCAAAGCTATTAATGGAAAGGAAGTAGCCCTGAGGGTACGCGGTGAGCTCAAGGCCGAATGCGAGAGGTTGAAAGATGAGAAGGCCCTCACGCCGGGCCTCGCCGTTGTGCTCGTGGGCGAAGACCACGCCTCCAGGGTCTATGTAAGGAACAAGACCAGGGCCTGCGAGGAGGTTGGTATAAGCTCCTTCCAGCATATATTGTCCGGGGAGGTTAAGCAGGAAAAGCTCCTGGAGCTGGTTTCCGGGCTGAACGCCCGCGACGACGTGCACGGCATACTCGTACAGCTGCCGCTTCCCGGACACATAAACGCGGGGTCGGTCCTGGAGGCGATATCCCCTGAAAAGGACGTCGACGGGTTCCACCCCTTTAACGTCGGAAGGCTCGTTTCCGGCAGCCCCCTTTTCGAGCCCTGCACGCCGCGCGGTATCATGGAGCTTTTGGATTCCGCGGCCATTGAGATATCCGGAAAGGACGCGGTAGTGGTGGGAAGGTCGAATATCGTTGGGAAACCCATGGCGTTCATGCTTCTTCACAGGCACGCAACAGTTACCATCTGCCATTCGAGGACAACCGACCTTCCGGCAAAGGTAAACTCGGCGGACATCGTCGTTGCAGCCGTGGGCAGGGCCGAGTTTATAAAAGGAGAATGGATTAGGGAGGGGGCCGTTGTTGTGGACGTGGGTATGAACCGGACCCCTGAGGGAAGGCTCGTGGGTGATGTGGAGTTCGAAGGGGCTTCAAAAAGGGCCTCTTACATAACGACAGTGCCGGGTGGGGTGGGGCCCATGACGGTGGCCATGCTTTTAAAAAACACCGTTGAGGCCGCGAAGAGAAGTTGTGCGTAACACCGCAGTTATATTGCGCGCAGAAACTTTTAATTTAACCCGGAGCAAAAGCCATGATTATCACGAGAACAAAGAAGATGGAGAAGATCCTTTCCAGCCTCGAAGGCACAAGCAGCGTATACCTTTTCGGCTGTAACGCCTGTGCCGAGCAGTGCCGGACCGGGGGAAAGGCGGAACTCGATGAGATGGCCACACTTCTCAAAGACTCGGGGTTCGACGTTCCGGGGATCTCGCTCGTTGACGAGACCTGTTACAACCAGTTGGTGAAAAAAGAGTTCCGCCTCAAAAAATCGATAAGGAAGTCGGACGCCATAGTCGTCCTTGCCTGCGGTGCGGGGGTAAAGATCGTCGCAGAGAACTCAGACAGGGCCCAATTGGTGATACCCGCCCTGGACACCCTTTTTCTAGCCTCCGTGGATAGGCACGGCAGGTTCTTTGAGGGTTGTTCGCTGTGCGGGGAATGCGTGCTCGGCGAAACGGCGGGGATATGCCCCCATACGCAATGCCCCAAGGTCCTTTTAAACGGACCCTGCGGCGGAGCGGCCGAGGGGATGTGCGAGGTGAACCCCGAATGCGAATGCGCGTGGCTTAGGATATACAACAAACTCAAGGAACAGGGAAGGCTCCACCTCTTGAAAAAGATTTCGCCGCCAAAGGACCATTCCGGATCAATACAGCCGCGAAAGGTGCTCCTCAGATAGGAAGGGCACCAAGGGGCTGCGGGTTATCGGTTATCCCTTATCGGCAAATAAAGATCCGATAACTTTCGATAACAGGTAGCTTTTCGTTCGCCGAACCAATGCACCCATAATTAAAATTCATAAAAATGACCTTTCGAAGAGCCGCTTAATGGTATTTCTGTTTTTCCCATAAGCCTTAACCCCTTAGGAGAACATCCATGACCCGGTATTCTATTTACCTTTTAGCACTGATATTTTTCGTCTCACCCGCCTTCGGCAAAGACCCCCCGGAAGGGGGCGAAGGGGGCGGAAAGCTCGGACTCTCCCTCGAACTTTCCATCGACGAGGGCATCGAAATGGTCCTGGAAAACAACCTTGACATAGTTATCCAGAGGATATCGCCCCGGGTCGAGCAGGCCAGGATAGAAAAAGAGGAGGGGATCTTCGACAAATCTCTTTTCGCCTCGCTCGAGTGGGAGGACTCCACCACCCCCCTTAATGCACGTTCCACAGTGGCGGCGGGAGGGCGCATCGATGTGGAAGCGGAGACCTACATTGCGAACACGGGTGTTTCCAGCCTGACGCAACTGGGCACGGAATACTCGCTCGAGGTGAGCGACACGTGGAGAGCGAACACCTTTAACAATTTCGATTTCGAGCACGACACCTTCGCGGGAGTTAAGATTACACAACCCGTTCTCAAGGACTACGGGGCGGTGGCAACGCGATTCAGGATAGACCTGGCCGGAAAGGACAGGGACATATCGCTCCACAGGCTGAAGGAGAAGGTCCTGGACACGGTGGCGGGATTTGAACTCGCCTACTGGGACCTGGTACTTGCAAGGGAGGAGCTCGATGTGAAGATCGAGTCGTTGAAGCTTGCAGAGTCTTTGCTTGAGCTTACCCGGAAAAAATTCGAGGCCGAGGTGGTAGCCAGGCTCGAGGTCACACAGGCCGAGGCGGGGGTGGCCTCGAGGAAAGGGGCCGTAATCTCTGCCAGAAAGAGCGTCTGGGAGAGGGAGAACGCTTTGAAGATTTTCATATCGGGCGATGTCTATAAATTGAAGGACGTGGAGATAGTACCAAGGGACCCCCCTCAATTGAGCCCCGTAAGACCGGGCCTCGAAGATAGCGTAAAAAAGGCCCTCGGGTTGCGCCCCGAGTACCTCGAGGTAAAAAGCGAGATAGAGAAGAAAGACCTTGAGATAAGGTACGCAAAAAACCAGGTCTTTCCCGAGATAGACGTGGAAGCGAGCCTCGGATACAACGGTTTCGGCGTGGACTTCGGGGACTCGCTGGATAACCTGGATAACAACCCCACGTGGTCAGTGGGGGTCGTCTTCAGGTATCCACTGGGAAATAACACGGCAAGGGGAGATTTGAAGATAGCGCGCATGGAGGCCGAAGAGGCATTCTTAAAACTAAAACTTCTCGAGCAGGAGATAATATTGAACCTCGATAACGCCATAAAGGAAATTCAGGCGAACCGGGAAAGATACGAGGCAGCGAGGGTCTCCACAACACTCGCAGAGGACGCCCTCGAGGCAGAGGAGATAAAACTCGATGCCGGGCTTTCCACCACGCATAACGTGCTCGAGTTTCAGGAAGAGCTCGAAGAGGCCAGGACCGTGGAGATATCGGCATTGATAGACTTTAAAAAGGCGTTGACCGGGTTATTCAGGGAGGAAGGGAGCCTCCTCGAGGAAAAAGGTATCGAGATGGCCGGAGACCTTTAACGCACCAAGGAGAGTAAACGGTTTTGAAAAAATGGCTTGTTATATTTATTGTCTTCTTTTCTTTTCTGGCCCTTTACTACTATTGGGGCTCTTTCTATGAAAAGGAAGAAAACACCACCGCACCTTTAAAGACCTTCATGGTAGAAAAGGGTGATTTGAGCGTGGTCGTTACGGCAACGGGCACCATAAAGCCCTATGTGGAAGTGGAGGTGAAGAGCGAGGCCGCCGGGGAGATTTTGAGTTTCCCATTTGAAGAAGGTTATGAACTCGAAAAGGGCCGGGTCGTTGTAAGGCTCGACCCGGAGATCGAGACCTCGAGAGTGAACCAGGCTCGGGCCGAACTCCTTATGGCCGAGGGCAAACTCGAGAGGGCAAGGGTGGACAGAAAGGATACAGAGCTCCGCCTTAAAAGGCAGGAACAGCTCTTTGAAAAAGGCGTTATATCGAGGCAGGCTTATGACGACGCCCTTATAGCCCACGAGAAGTCGCTAAGCGAGATAAAGATCGCGGGGGCCGAGCTGGCAAGGGCAAGCGAGCAGTTGAAGGAGGCTGAGGACAGGCTCGAGGATACCGAGATAAGGGCCCCCCTTGGGGGTACAATACTTGAAAAATTAGTGGAAGAGGGCCAGGTCATAACCTCCACGGTATCGTCGGTCTCAGAGGGGACGCTTTTATTCACGATGGCCGATCTTAGCCGTATCTACGTGGAGGCCATGGTCGATGAAGTGGATATAGGGCGTGTGGCACCGGGCCAGAGGGTAAAGATTACCGTAGATGCATGGCCCGACAGGGTATTTA
>JAUVFY010000243.1 GCA_030594025.1 Deltaproteobacteria bacterium
AATGACCTGGCGGGGTTAAAGGACCCACCGGATACAGGGCCGGCAAATATGGAGCCCAACCCTATGGTTGCCCCTATGGCAATAGCAGCGGCCGCCCCCACGGCCCTTACATCCGTTGCAACCGATACGATAATAAACATAAGCAGGAACGTCAGCATGAACTCCATGACAAAGGACTGCCAGGGGCCTCCTGCGGGAAGGGTAACACCAAGGGAAGTTCCGGAGCCAAAAACAAAGAGCAATGTAAGGGATGCGACAACACCCCCTGACAACTGGGCTAACCAGTAAGGCAGGAGATCCCTGAAGGGAAAATGTCTTATAACGGCAAAGGAAAGGGATACAGCCGGGTTTATGTGGGCACCCGAGACATGCCCTATGGCGTAGACCATAACCATCACCACCAGGCCGAATACGATCGAGACGCCCAGAGATGTTACAGAACCGCCTGTCACCTCATTTACGATGATAGAACCGGTTCCGGCAAAGACCAGGGCGAATGTCCCTATGAACTCAGCTATATACTTCTTGAACCTGCCATCCATATTATAAGACCTTCCTCGTCTCTTCCTTGTTTTTTACGGAATCACACCTTTTTTTATTAGTGCAATTGTTTGAGACTAATAATTCCTCTTACAAGGTTTCGATAATCAGCGATATATCATATTATTGTTTTTAGTTCAATGGGGGTTTCAAATTGCGGGGGTTTGAAATCGCGAAAGTCAAGCTCGGCAGGTGAACGTCTCACCTGTTTTTTATTTTTAAACCCCTTCAGGGGGGGTTTTCCCCCCGGAAAGGCAAGGGCTTGTTGAAAAACCGGGGTTATGGTAGACTGAAAATATGTATGAGCTCACCATAGATACCCACTTCTCCTCGGCCCACAACCTCAGGGAGTACGGCGGGGCATGCGAGAGGCTACACGGGCACAACTGGCGGGTGAGGGTGACCGTGGAGGCGGGAAAGCTCGACCGACTCGGCATGGTCCTGGACTTCAAGGTCCTGAAGGAAAAGACCGAAAAGGTCGTCGGAAAACTCGACCACCAGTACCTTAACGAGATCCCGCCATTCAAGGAAAAAAAGGAAAACGGAAAAAACCCCACGGCCGAGAACCTCGCAGAGTTCATATTCGGGGAGCTAAAAAAGGCCCTCGACGACGGGAACGTACGCTTGAAGAGGGTCAAAGTCTGGGAGAGCGAGAAGGCGGCCGCCGAATATTATGAGTAAGGTAACAAAAAAGAAGACCCCCCTTAAGGACATCCAGAGCGAGCCAGACACGAGAAAGCTCGCCCTCGACAAGGTAGGCGTAAAGGACATACGCTACCCCATCGTCGTACTCGACAAGAAGAATAAGACCCAGCACACTGTGGCCTCTGTTAACATGTACGTGGACCTCCCGCACCACTTCAAGGGCACCCACATGAGCCGCTTCATAGAAATCCTGAACGAGCACAGAGGCGAGATAACCGTAAAGAACTTCCCCGAGATACTCGAGAAGATGAAAAAGAGGTTCAACGCCACAATGGCCCACCTCGAGGTCGAGTTCCCCTACTTCATCGAGAAGGCCGCCCCGGTGTCGCGCTCGAGCGGGCTCATGGAGTACAGGTGCAGGTTCTCGGGCTCCTTATCTGAGAAGAAGGATTTTATTTTAGAGGTCCTGGTGCCCGTCACCACACTCTGCCCTTGCTCCAAGGAGATTAGCGAAAAGGGGGCCCACAACCAGAGGGGAGAGGTGAGGGTGGCCGTAAGGTTCAAGGGGTTCGTCTGGATGGAGGACATCATTGAGAAAATCGAAGAGAGCGCGTCGAGCCCGGTCTACTCGATACTCAAGAGAACGGACGAAAAGTATGTGACAGAGCACGCATACGACAGGCCCATGTTCGTCGAGGACCTGGTAAGGGAGGTGGCTGTGAATTTAAAGAAGATAAAGTGTATAAGCTGGGCCCGGATAGAGGCCGAGAACTGGGAGTCGATCCACAACCACAGCGCCTACGCCTTCCTGGAGAGAAGTTATGGTTGATGGTTGAAAAAATGGCCATCTGATACAGGATATCG
>JAUVFY010000206.1 GCA_030594025.1 Deltaproteobacteria bacterium
GTGGAAAGTATCGAGGGGCTCTCGCCGGCTATCGCCATAGAGCAGAAAACCACGAGCAAAAACCCGCGCTCCACCGTGGGCACCGTGACCGAGGTCTATGACTACCTGAGGCTCCTTTTCGCGAGGGTAGGTGTTCCCCACTGTTACAGCTGCGGAAAACCGATTACCTTCCAGAGTATCCAGCAGATGGTCGACAGGGTAATGGAAATAAAAGAGGGTACCAGGATACTCGTCCTCTCGCCCATCGTCAGGGGTAGAAAGGGCGAGTACAGGAAGGAACTTGACGGGCTCTTGAGGAGCGGCTATACGAGGGTTAAGGTGGACGGCGTTATGAGGGGGCTCGAGGAGGCGATAGTCCTGGACAAGAGGAAAAAGCACTACATAGACGTAGTCGTGGACAGGCTGGTCGTAAGGGATGGCATCGTGGGAAGGCTCGCGGACTCCCTTGAGGTCTCCGCAAGGCTCTCCGGGGGCATAGTAAAGGTCGAGGCCGAGGGGCCGAAGGGCCCTCGGGAGCTCTTCTTTAACGAAAAACTCTCCTGCGTTGACTGCGCCGTAAGCTACCCGGAGATAACACCCACCACGTTTTCCTTTAACAGCCCCCACGGGGCGTGCCCTGAATGTAACGGCCTGGGCGAAAAATTTTATTTCGACCCGGACCTCGTTGTACCGGATAAAAACCTCACGCTTGAGCGAGGGGCCGTTGAGCCCTGGTCCAGGAGGGCCGGCTATTACAGGCAGATTCTTTCAAGCCTTGCACGCCACTACGGCTTCAGCCTCTTAAAGCCGTTCAAGAGGCTCGATGGCAAGGTAAAGGACCTCATACTTTTCGGCTCGGGCGAAGAGGAGATAGAGTTCGAATACAGGAAGGACAGGAACAGGTATACCTTCTTCGAGACCTTTGAGGGTGTTATCCCGAACATGGAGAGGCGCTACCGGGAGACCGGATCGGCCGACGTGAGGGAGGAGCTCGAAAAGCACATGAACGTCCAGCCCTGCCCTGTGTGCAAGGGTTCGAGGCTCACGCGAGAGGCAATCTTCGTAAAGGTCGAGGGCAGGTCCATCCACGACATAGTGAAGATGTCCATAAAGGACGCTTTAAGGTTCTTCACCTCCATCAAGCTCGACAGGACACGCCAGGAGATAGCAAGGAGGATACTCAAGGAGATAACCGAGAGGCTGGGCTTCCTGAAGAACGTGGGGCTCGACTACATAACGCTCGAGAGGCCGGCTGCAACCCTTGCGGGAGGCGAGGGCCAGAGGATAAGGCTCGCGACCCAGATAGGCTCGAGCCTCGTGGGGGTCCTCTACATACTCGATGAGCCTTCCATAGGGCTCCATCAGAGGGATAACCGGCGGCTCCTTGCGGCCTTGAAGAGATTGAGGGACATGGGTAACACCGTTCTGGTGGTTGAGCACGACGAGGCGACCATAAGGAGCGCCGACTACGTGGTGGACATGGGCCCGGGCGCGGGAGAATGGGGAGGAGAGGTGGTGAGCGCGGGCACGCACCAGGAGATCATGGAAGATGCGAGGTCGGTCACGGGGAAATACCTCTCCGGGCTCCTCGAGATACCCGTGCCCGAGAAGCGAAAAAAGCCCGGCGGGAGGAACCTCACCTTGAAGGGGTTGAGGGCCAACAACTTAAAGAATATAGATGTAAGCATACCCGTGGGGCTCATAACCTGTGTGACAGGGGTTTCGGGCTCGGGCAAAAGCACCCTCGTCGTTGATACCCTTTACAGGAACCTTGCGAGGATACTTTATAAATCCAGGGAAAAGGCCGGTCCCGTCGAATCGATAAAAGGTCTTGAGTTCTTAGACAAGGTAATAGACGTAAGCCAGGCGCCCATAGGCAAGACCCCGAGGAGCAACCCCGCAACGTACACGGGCCTTTTCACCCCCATAAGGGAGCTCTTCACAAGGCTCCCGGAGGCACGGATGAGGGGTTACCGAATGGGCAGATTCAGCTTCAACGTCAAGGGCGGAAGGTGCGAATCCTGCAGGGGCGAGGGCGTTATAAAGGTGGAGATGCACTTCCTGCCGGACGTGTACGTGAGATGCGACGTTTGCGGAGGAAAACGCTACAACCGCGAGACCCTCCAGATAAGCTACAGGGCAAAGAACATCTCCGATTGCCTTGAGATGACCGTTACCGAGGCCCTCGAGTTCTTCGACAAGATCCCGCCAGTGAGGGAGAAGCTAAAGACCCTCTATGACGTGGGCCTTGGATACATAAAGCTCGGCCAGCCCGCAACAACGCTGTCCGGGGGCGAGGCCCAGAGGATAAAGCTCGCCAGGGAGCTCGGTAAAAGGGCCACCGGTAAGACCCTTTATCTTCTCGACGAGCCCACGACCGGGCTCCACTTCGCGGACATACAGAAGCTGCTCGACGTGTTGAAGAGCCTGAGGGACGCGGGAAACACGATAGTCATAATCGAGCACAACCTCGACGTCATAAAGTTCGCCGACCATATAATAGACCTGGGGCCCGAGGGCGGAGAAGACGGCGGGAGGGTCGTCGTGGCGGGCACGCCCGAGGAGGTGGCCGATACGAA
>JAUVFY010000193.1 GCA_030594025.1 Deltaproteobacteria bacterium
CTTGGGCACTGTCGTTGAGATTACCCTTATGGAGGAAATCCCCGTGGCCGTGGTTGCGGCGTTTTCAGAGATTGCGCGGCTGGAGGCCATTTTTTCAAGCTACATCCCGGAAAGCGACGTATCGAGGATATCGGATTCCGCGGGAAGTGAGGCCGTAAGCGTAAGCCCGGAGGTAATCGAGGTCCTGGAGGTTGCGTTAAACATTTCCGGTCTAAGCCGCGGTGCCTTCGACCCGACGGTGGGTGTGCTCGCAGAGATCTGGGACTTTTCTAAAGATAACGGTTACGTCCCTTCAGAAGAGGAGGTCAAAGACCTCCTGCCCTTTGTGGATTACAAAAAAATCCTTGTGGATAAAAACAGCTCCAGGGCCGGACTCGCCAAGGCCGGCATGAGGCTCAACCTCGGGGGGGTCGCAAAGGGCTACATCGTCGGAAAGGCCGTGGGGGTCTTAAAGGGAGCGGGTATCGAGTGGGGGATAGTAAAGGCCGGAGGGGACATGACGGTCTTCCGGAAGGACGATTCCGCCGGGCCTTTTACAATCGGCATACAGCACCCGAGGAAAAGTGGCGAGCTTTTGGCGAAGGTAAGTGTCAAGCAAGGCGCGGTGGCCACATCCGGAGACTATGAGAGGTTTTTCATAAAGGACGGGGTACGCTATCACCACATACTGGACCCTGAGACAGGGTTCCCCGCAAGAGGATCCAGGAGCGTAACAATCGTCGCCGATGACCCAACAGGCGCGGACGGGCTCTCCACCGCAGTATTCGTCATGGGGGCAGACAAGGGTATGAAGCTTGTCGAGGCCACAGAAGGTGTCGAGGCGGTCATCGTTGACTCTTCGGGCAATGTCACCGTGTCATTGGGCCTGCAAGAGAGTTGCACCATAATAGCGCCCGGTCCCACATCCTGATTAAGCCTAAACTAAAACTCACCCCAGGCGCCCGTACAGTTTTTAAGCGTTAGGCTTTCTCGAGAGTATCCCCTTCTGGTAATAGTCAACGGCGCGGTTGTGCTCCTTCAGGGTTTTTGAGAAGTGGTGTGTGCCGTCGTTTCGGGAGACGAGGTACAGGTATCCCTCTTCGGAGGGGTTGAGTGCTGCGTGGAGCGCCGCCCTGCCGGGGTTTGAAACCGGCCCGGGCGGAAGACCGAAGTTTACGTAGGTATTATAAGGGGTATAAGTAAGGAGGTGCCTTTTTGTAAGGTTGCCGTCAAAGTCCTCGATGCCGTATATCACGGTGGGGTCGCTACGGAGGCGGTATCCTTTTTTGAGCCGGTTGTGGAATACCGAAGAGATTTTCTCCATCTCTTCAACGCTTCCGGCCTCCTTCTCGACGATGGAGGCGATGGTCACAACTTGCTTTACGATAAAACCCTTTCTTCGGGCCTGTTCGCTTAGGCCCGCGTTTTCATATACCTCTTTGAACCTGCCCACCATCTTGAGTATTATCTCCTCCACGCTCATCCCCTTTGTAAACCTGTAGGTATCGGGGAAGAGATAGCCCTCGAGGCTCGGTCCCTCAAGGCCCAGCGCTGCCACAAGCCTCTTATCCTTTGCCTTCTTTATGAACCCGTTCCTGTCCGCAAGGCCCGCCCCTTCGAGGCTCGCCGCTATCTCCTTTATATTGTAACCCTCCGGGAAGGTAATCGAGTACTGTTTGGTCCTTCCCCCCACGAGGTGTTCGAGTATCTCCATGGGCGTCATGGCGCTCGAGAGTTCGTACTCGCCTGCTTTAATCTTCTTTTGTGCGCCCTTCAAGGCCGCGGCAAAAGCCAACGCTTTGCTGTCTTTTACTATACCCTCTCTCTCGAGCATGTTGGCAACGACACGGAAGCTTGCTCCCCGGGCGACGGTGACCGTCCTGGTTACTGCTTTCCCGGCCTCACCCCCTTCCCCCCTTTCCCATGACGCGGGCGTGTAAAGGACGCTGTAGGAGTGGACCGCGGCCAGGCAAACCAGTGCCGCAGATAACCAGAGTATGGTTTCAACGCGTTTTCTCATTTCTGTCATTTATTCCTGTTCGTCCGTGCGAAGTGTTTTCTTTCTGTCCAGGTATCCCTGCAGTATATAGGAGGCGGAGAGCTGGTCGACTACACCCTTTCTTCTTTTTCTTGAAACGCCGCCTTCAACGAGCACCCTCGTTACGGCAACGGTGGAAAGCCTCTCGTCCCACTCATCGATTGGTATGGATGTCTTAAGCTTCAGCCGTTCTATGAACCTCTTTACGAGCCGGGCCTGGCCCCCCACGGTGCCGTCCATCATAAGGGGCATGCCCACGACTATAACGCCCACGGAATGCCCGGAGGCGATATCAAGGATCTCCGAAGTGTCCTTTTCGAAAGAGGTCCTTCGTATGAGTTTAAGGGGCTGGGCGGTTATATTAAGCTCATCGCTTACAGAAACGCCGATTCTTTTTTCGCCGACGTCGAGCCCCATGATCCGCTTTTTTTCCATTTAGATGTCCTTAACTGTTCTGAAATTATATCCTTTATCCGAAGCTTCTTCAATACGAAAATCCCCTTGCATTAAAGTGTTCTGCCCTCAATTATGGGTAAATAAAAAGCCAGATATCTTATAACGGGGAATTTTTTAATCGCCTCGCTTAACCACCTTGACATGACACCTGCGTTCCTATATTATTGTCTGACACAAGGGCGGTTAACTCAGCGGTAGAGTGCCACCTTCACACGGTGGAAGTCACTGGTTCGAATCCAGTACCGCCCACCAGTAAAATCAAGGGGTTACGGGATTCCCGTAAACCCTTTTTCATTGGACTGTGCTAAA
>JAUVFY010000116.1 GCA_030594025.1 Deltaproteobacteria bacterium
AAGATAAGCGGCCCGCAGCTCGATACATATCAGGCCCTCAAGTCAAGGATACACAGGAAGCTAATAGATAGCCTTGACCTTTCGAACCTGAGCATAGCAGATACGGATTTTTTGAGAAAGGAGATAGGGCGTATCGTAGAAGGCCTAATCGCCGAGGAAGGGGTCCCCTTGAGCAGGCCCGAGAGGGAGAGCCTTATAACGGACATACAGCACGAAACATTCGGCCTCGGCCCCATTGAGCCGCTTTTGTCCGACCCCGACATAAGCGATATCCTTGTAAACCGATACAATCAGGTCTACATAGAGAAGTTCGGCAAATTGAGCAAGGTCGACCTGGCCTTCAGGGACGACAACCACCTCTTGCAGATAATAGACAGGATAGTTTCAAAGGTGGGAAGAAGGGTTGACGAGAGTTGCCCTTATGTCGATGCCAGGCTCCCGGACGGCTCGAGGGTCAACGCAATAATCCCTCCGCTGGCCCTGGACGGACCGGTGCTTTCCATAAGGAGATTCGGCGTGAACCCTCTGAAGATGAGCGATGTACTCAACTTCAACACCTTGAACCAGGATATGGCGAACGTGCTCGCCGGCTGCATCAGAGCCCGGCTCAATATGCTCATCTCCGGCGGCTCTGGCGCAGGAAAGACGACTCTTTTGAATATACTTTCGGAGTACGTTCCCCCCACAGAGAGGATACTCACCATCGAGGACTCCGCCGAGCTACAGATAAAGCAGGAGCACAGGGTAAGGCTTGAGACCCGCCCTCCCAACATAGAGGGCAAAGGCGAGGTGACCCAGAGGGACCTCGTACGTAACTCCTTGAGGATGAGGCCCGACAGGATAATAGTGGGCGAGGTCAGGGGATCCGAGGCCCTCGATATGCTCCAGGCGATGAACACCGGACACGACGGCTCGCTTTCCACCATCCACGCAAACAGCACCAGGGACGCCATGTTGAGGCTGGAGACGATGGTTCTAATGGCGGGGGTGGACCTGCCGGAAAGGGCGATAAGGGAACAGGTATCCTCTGCGATAGACGTCGTCATACAGCTCTCAAGGCTCCCGGACGGCACGAGGAAACTCATGAGGGTATCGGAGATTACGGGGATGGAGGGCAATACCATCGTGATGCAGGACATCTTCATCTTCGAAAGGAGGGGTATAGGCGCCGACGGCACCATAGCGGGGGATTTCAGGCCCACAGGGGTGAGGCCGAGGTTCATGGATAGGCTGAAGCTCGCCGGGATAGATGTACAACCGACTGTTTTCGAGAGGTTGAAATGACCATTATTGAAATAGCATTGCTATTCTTTCTCGCCGCCTTCCTGGGGGTCGTTGCCATCTACCTGTGGTACGTGGCGGTGAAGACCTCGCCGAGGCTTCTGCTGAGAAAACGACTGAGGGGTCTCGCGGTGGACGTCTCCGACAGGAGGTTCCCGGCGGATTTGAGGCTTGAGATACTGAGGGAGATGAACCCCCTGGACAGGTTCATCTTTAGATTTGCCCTGGTAAGGAGACTGGACGGTCTTATAGACAAGGCCGGGCTTAAGACCGCCGATGTAAAACTTTTTATCCTTTTAATTATAGTCCTTGGCGCTATGGGCTACGTGGTGGGCTATTTACTGGGCCTGGGCAAGGTTTTTCCTTTGTTGCTCATTCCCTTGGGCGCCTTTATACCTATATTTTACCTGCTAATCATGAAGAACAGGAGGCTTATCCGGTTTACCGAGCAGTTCCCGGATGCCCTCGGTATGGTGTCCCGCTCCCTTCAGGCCGGACATTCGCTCAGTGCAGCGATGCAGATGGTGGGAAGCGAGATGCCGGAACCCGTGGCCGGTCTTTTCAGGACCGCATATGAAGAACAGGCCCTCGGACTTTCCATGAGGGAGGCCCTGGAGCATATGTCAAGGCGTATGCCGGGCACGGACCTTAAGTTTTTCGTAATGGCTACAAACATCCACAGGGAAATCGGCGGCAACCTCGGAGAGATACTCCAAAGGCTCGCCTACACAATAAGAGAAAGGTTAAAGATACGCAGACAGGTCCGGGTGTTCACGGCCCAGGCACGGCTTTCAGGTTACACCCTGGCTGCTGTACCCGTTGCTATGGCGGGGGCCCTGTATTGGTTTATGCCCGAGTATATACTAGAGCTCTTCAGCGTTGACTGGGGGTGGTATGCCGTATACATTGCCATAAGCTTGCAGATACTGGGATTTTTTGTTATCAGGCGGATAATAAATATAAGGATTTGATGTAAGGAGTAACTTTATGTCTATATTCCTAGCAATAATAATCGTGTTTCTTGGGGTAGGCCTGCTATCGTTTCTTGTTATGTACATGTTGATCCCCACAAAAACGGCTTTAGAGGAGAGGCTCGACACACTGGCCGAAGAAACTGTATTCGCCGAGGAGGGGCTTATAAAGCCGCCTGGTCCGTGGGAGCGGTTCTTGGAGAAACTGGGCAGAAAGGTCCCCCTGAGACCCCATGAGTACGGGAAATATACGAGGATGCTCGTTGCGGCGGGCATAAGGGGGGAAAGGGTACTCGTATTCGTGGGATTAAAGGTGCTTCTGGCCGTGGTCCTGCCGGTGATTTACCTCTTCTACGGGGTTCCCCTGGGGATTGACTTATATCAAATGACACTCGCTGTCGCCATCCTTGGCATCGGGGGATATCTGGCCCCCAGTTTCGGGCTCTTATGGATGAGAAAGAAAAGACAGCTAAAGATATTCCATGAGCTTCCGGACGTCCTCGACCTCATGACGGTCTGTGTGGAGGCGGGCATGAGTATCGACGCCTCCATGATCAGGATCTCCGAAGACAAGCAGTATTCGACCAGCCCCCTGGCCAAGGAGATGAAGCGGGCAGTACAGGAGACCAGGGCGGGCAAGCCCAGGCATGAATCCTTAAGGGACATGGGCTTACGGTCAATGGAGGATGACCTCAAAGCCTTCTCCGCCATGCTCGTTCAGACGGAGCGTCTTGGGACCAGCCTGGCCGACTCGCTCAGGATACACTCGGATTCATTAAGGACTAAGAGGAGGCAGGTGGCGGAAGAACAGGCGGCCAAGACAACTGTAAAACTTGTCTTCCCCCTGGTATTTTTTCTCTTCCCCTCTATGTTTGTGGTCGTGTTGGTGCCAGCACTGATAAGGCTTACAAGGTTCCTAGAAGGATTGTAGGAGCTAAAAAAAAAAGGAGGTTTGTAATGTTAACATTAGGATTGCTTAAAACCATACTTCTTCTCGTCATCATCGCTGAGCTTGCATTAATTTACGTAAGACTCGGTCAGAAATAATCCAGAGATTCACAACAGCATTAGAATAAAGGTCCGGGAGGGTGAGAGCTTTTCAAAGGCTCTCACCCTCTCTTGGCAGAGGGGTTACGCTTGCCAACAAACTGTTAGAAGTCCCGGGAAAAGATCTTTAAGCCACCCCACATCGCCGGGAAACAAGGGGCGGGCCGCAGATTTTCTTAAATACTAAAATAAGAGTGTGCATAGATGAGGGCTTTGAACACAAGAAACGGTAAAGAACTCGCCAGTAACGTGATGGTAGCTGAGCGCATTGTGGACAGGATGATAGGTCTTATCGGAAAAGACGGCCTTTACGAAGGCGAGGCCCTCTGGATAAGGCCCTGTAAGAGTATCCACACGATAGGGATGAGATTCCCCATAGACGTGCTATTTTTGGATTTTGATAACCGGGTCGTAGAGAGCAGGGAAGAGATGCCACCCTACAGGCTGACAAGGACCTATTTAAAGGCAAGCACAGTGCTTGAGCTGCCAGCAGGGACTTTATCCCTTACAGAGACAAGGAAGGGGGACACGATAAGCTTCGTTGAATGATATCTTTCAAGGTCTCTTGTTAAAGGACCGATAAATCGGAAAACTGTTCTATATCGTGAAACCGGCTATTTCCCCTCCTTTTTAAAGGTTTTCGCCGCCCTGCCCGGCACCTTTGCGGCACTCTTCCCCTCTTTCCAACCCTTTCCGCAGATGAGGATAAGCTTAATCCCATATTTTTTCTATTCACTGGCAGCACATGCCGCTGTACTTTACTTCCTCGTCACAGTCTCCGTTTTTACCACTACAACTATACGGGTAAAACCCCTGCAGGTCTATTTTTTTGAAATTAATAAGGGCATGGAAAATGCGTCCCTTCTGGATATGGCTTCAAAGACAGTTGACCGGGAAGAGCCCGCCGACAGACCCTTAAAACTAAAAGACACAGAAGAACAAGAACCAGTAGAGACCCTCCCCGAGGTGCAATGGAGCCCGATAATAACTGGCCTACCACAGGGCCATGGACAGGAAAAGGGCCCTGATGCGGTCTCTTTCAAGGTCCCCCCGGGCCAAGCCGGTCCTGTAATCGAGGCGTCCAAAAAAACGTCACCGCCAGGGCCGGTTAAGGAGACTTTCAAGGAGACTGAAAAAAGCCCCGGGGCCGAAAAACCCGCGCCCGCTCGTAAAGAGCCGGTTTACGAAAAACAAGCCCAGGTAGTAGCAAGGGACGAAGCCATGAAAGCGGAAAAAAAAGGGCCTGACATAAAAAAAACCACAGCGCCTACTTTTAAAGAACCTTCTGAGATAGAGCCCGCCAGGGAGGAGGTGCCGGGGACGGCTGAAGCGCCGGAGTCATTGGTGCCGGAAGAGTCCGAAATCCTTGAACCCGAGGAGCTTTTTACCGTTGAGCTCTCCGTGGCCGAGGAGGCTGAAATAGACGAATTACTCGAATATCCTTTAACGATCGAGGTGGCTGAAAAGATGGAGCCACCTTTAATATCCGACGAGACCGTTGAAATCCTTAAGCCCGAGGAGCCTGTTGCCGAAGCGGTCTCCGTTGAAATCCTTAA
>JAUVFY010000186.1 GCA_030594025.1 Deltaproteobacteria bacterium
ATCCCGGCGACGGCAATTACCTGGATTTCCACAAAAAGAGGTTCCCAGGTGGGCTCAAGTATTGGAAGGTGACCGATTGCAATGCCGACCTGGCCGACAAAGGTCCCTACCACCCTGAGAATGCCTATGCAAGGCTACCAGAGAACGCCGGCCACTTCAAGGAACTCATTAAAGATAACCTGAGAGGGCACCTGGAAAGTACCGGCCAGGAGGGCATAGTCGTCTCCCCCTACGATGCCGAGCTTTTCGGGCACTGGTGGTTTGAGGGTCCAGAATGGATATACCATGTGATAAAATATATATATATGGACGGTTCCATAAGGTCAGTTACCACAGGCGAGTACCTTAAGGAAAGAAGGCCCATGGAAGTAATAACACTACCAGAGGGCTCCTGGGGCGAGGGCGGATACCACTGGATTTGGCTAAACGAGATGAACAGGTGGACTTGGAAGCATATTTACGAGGCCGAGGACAAGATGCATGAGCTTGTCTCGGGCTGCGGCGAGAGAATCGAAGACAAGGAGCTCGAGGACATATTAAAGCAGGCGGCGAGGGAACTACTTCTGCTCGAGTCCTCAGACTGGCAGTTCTTGATCTCCACCCGTTCCGCAACCGATTACGCAGAGGGACGCATCGTAAGGCATTATGAGGACTTCAAAAGGCTCGCGGCCATGGCGGAGAAGAAGGCAAAGGGGGAAGCCCTTTCCGAGGGGGACAGGAATTTCCTTAAACTCCTAATGTCCAGAGATGCCGTCTTCCCTGACATAGATCCCCTCTGGTTCAAAGAGGTGGAGGTCCCCGCTTTTTAGAAAAATGGATACGACAATGCTTGAACAGAAGGAACAAAAAGAGAAGGTCAAAAAAACCATAGAGCTCGAAGACAACACCCTTGCCCAGAACCTTTTCGGTAAGAGCGGTGAGAACGTAAAGAGGTTAGAAAAGAAGCTGGGCGTTGAGCTCAACACGAGGGGTAACGTCGTTACTATCGAGGGCGGGCCCGAGGAGGTCCTTTTAACGGAGCGCCTCATAAATGAACTATACGGGCTCCTTGAGAAGGGCTATCCCTTTTACACAACGGACCTGGACTATGCCATAAGGGTCATATCCGGGGACAGGAAGGTCCGCCTTGCGGACATTTTCATGGACACCATATACGTCTCTTTCAAAAAAAGGAGCATAGCTCCGAAGAGCATCGGCCAGAAAAGATACATAGACGCCATAAGATGCTGCGACATAGTTTTCAGCATCGGCCCCGCAGGCACGGGTAAAACCTACCTTGCCATGGCCGCCGCGGTTTCGGCCTTTGCAAAAAAAGAGGTGGACAGGATTATTCTCGTGAGGCCTGCGGTCGAGGCGGGCGAAAAGCTCGGTTTCCTTCCCGGCGATATCGTCGCAAAGGTGGATCCCTATCTGAGGCCCCTCTATGACGCGCTCCACGACATGATGGACTTCGAGCGTGTCCAGAAACTCATGGAACGGGGTACAATAGAAGTGGCCCCGTTGGCCTTTATGAGGGGCAGGACCCTGAACGATTCCTTCGTCATACTCGACGAGGCGCAGAACTCAACCATCGAGCAGATGAAGATGTTTTTAACAAGGCTCGGGTTCGGCTCAAAGGCCGTTGTAACCGGCGACATAACCCAGATAGACCTGCCCCTGGCCAAACCCTCAGGGCTGGTTGAGGCCCAGAAGATACTCAAAGGCATCGAGGGAATAGAGTTCGTCTACTTTACAGAGGCGGACGTGGTCAGACACCCCCTTGTCCAGGAGGTAATAAAGGCATACGAGAGGTTGGAGAGGAAAAAGGAGAGCCCCATAGTGGAGGAAGCATGATGCATGATTTGCAGGATATGAAAGATACGCTGAAGGGGATCTCAAGGACCGGGGTGCTCAAGAACACCACAGTGCGCAAGGGGCTTGTGCTTTTGGCCCTATGCGTTTTTACGGCGCTACTTTTCTTCCCCGCACCGACCTTTTTCGGTCTTTCCTACAAGGTGGGGGACGTGGCCGTATCTGATATAAGGTCACCCGTGGAGATAAACTCCGAGGGCATCTCCATAAAAGGCGGTGAGATAGTCGTAAGGGAGGGCGAGAGGATAACCGAGGAGGCGCTCGAGAAGTTCGCCCTCATGGAGGCGGCCAAGAATGAGGGCAGGTTCTGGCTTCCGGTCCTGGGGCTCTTTGTCTTCACTGCGCTTCTCATCTCCGTGAGCTATCTTTTTGCCGCCTGGAACATAAAAAAGTTCAAGGCCGGGGTTAAGGACCTTTCCTTCATGGCCTTCATATACATGGGAGTTCTTCTGCTTATGAGTTTTTCGGGCCTTGCGGCCAAGATTATGCAGATGCTCTTTCCCATAATCCCCTCGACCGTCTACGTGTACATGGTCCCGGTGGCCACGGGGGCCATGCTCGTGAGGATATTCCTCAATTCCGAAACCGCGCTTGTCTTTGCCGCGGTATCCGCCATAATGGCGGGGCTTTTTCTTGGCGGGCACCTCGAGACTGCCGCATACTTCTTTGCAGGAGGGGTCGTGGCGGCCATGGGGGTTCGCCATGCAACACAGCGCTCCACCATAATAATGGCCGGGTTTTACCTCGGTGTGGTAAACTCCCTTTTTCTCCTCAGTATAGCGGCCATAAGGGGAGGGGCCACGACGGCGGAGCCGGCCTTCTTCGCCCTTTCCGGGTTCCTTAACGGTCTGATGGCAGCGGTACTCGTGGTGGGCTTCACGCCCCTGCTTGAGATACTTTTCGGGTATACTACGAACATAAAGCTTCTTGAGCTTTCAAGGATGGACCACCCGCTTCTCAAGGGCCTCGCCATGCAGGCCCCTGGTACGTACCATCACTCCATCGTAATTAGCACGCTTGTCGAGGCGGCCGCCGAGGCCATCGGCGCCAACCCGCTTCTGGCGAGGGTCAGCGCCTACTACCACGAT
>JAUVFY010000029.1 GCA_030594025.1 Deltaproteobacteria bacterium
CCGTAGAGTCTTCTTCGGGGACATCTTCTTCCTCCAGAATTTCAATGTCCTTAAGGGTGGGAAGGCTCGAGAGGTCTTTTAGGTCAAAGGCCTCGAGGAACTCTTTAGTCGTGCCGTAGACAACGGGCCTTCCGGGTGCGTCCTTCCTTCCAGCGATCCTGACGAGTCTTCTTTCAAGGAGCGTTCTAAGGACCCCCGAGGAGTCCACCCCCCTGATCTCCTCGATCTCCGAGCGTGTTGAGGGCTGGTTGTAAACCACAATGGCCAGTGTCTCCATAGCGGCCCTGCTTATCCTCTGCATGCCTATCTTAAAGAGCCTCTTTATCCACGGGGCGTATTCGGGGCGTGTCCTGAGCTGAAACCCCCCGGCCACCTCCTCAATGGTAATGCCCCTTGCGGGCGCCCGGTAATCCTTTTTAAGCTCAGCCAGGGCGGCCTTTATATCGTCCCCCGGCGTGCCTTCCAGGACCGCGGCGATCCGGTCTATAGATATGGGGTGGTCGGCGGCGAAGACGAGCGCCTCAACGAGTTGTTTTAGCTCCTCTTTGTCCATCACAGAACCTCTTTCGTTGGGCCGGGAGGCGAAGAAAGGTAAAGCCTTATTGCCTCGTCTGTCTGGTGGACCCTTACCAACTGTAGCCTGGAGAGCTCGAGCACGGCAAGGAAAGTAACGATTACCTCCCCCCTGGTCGCGGTGTCGGCAAAGAGGTCACCGAAGACGACGCTTCTTTCGCTCCCGAGCCTTTCCATTATGTGGTTTATCTTGTCCGCTATCTTGAACCTGTCCGCCGTGAGGTCGAGCTCGAAGCTCTTCGGTGCCTTCTTGAGTATATCCTTGAAGGCCTCCAGAAGGTCCAAAAGAGAAAGATCAACGACCCCGGCCCCCGCTTCATAGTCCTCAAAATCTTCAAGCGGTATGGGCGCGCCTCTTGTAAACACGTCTCTACCGAGTATGAGCCTCCCCGTAAGCTCCTCGGCCGCCTCCTTGTACCTCTGGTAGTTGAGGAGCTTCCATACAAGGGCATGCCTTGGGTCGACCCCCTCTTCCTCCTCATCGGGCTCCTCGGGCAAGGGCAGGAGCATCTTGCTCTTTATGTGCACGAGGGTGGCGGCCATCACCAGGTACTCTCCTGCAAGGTCCAGGTTCATCGTCTTCATCATCTCTACGTACTCGAGGTACTGCTCTACTATCCTGGCGATGGGGATGTCGTAGATATCCACCTCGTTCCTTTTTATGAGGTGCAAAAGAAGGTCCAGCGGGCCTTCGAATATCTCGAGCTTTACGTTGTAGGCCATATTAATACCGCTTTACGTGAACGTTATACGTGATGCGTAAAAATCTTTTAAAACGCATTACGCATCACGCACACGCATCACGGTCTTCATTCGTCATTCGAGGGCCATCGCCTTCCTGACATCGAGTATCGTCTTTTCGGCCACTGCGCCTGCCCTCCTCGAGCCTTCCTTCAAAACCGACCAGATCCTTTCCCTGTCTTTTGACAGCTCTTCTCTCTTTTCCTGTATAGGCTTTAACCTTTCAAGTACCTTCGGGATTACCGACTGCTTACATTCTATGCAGCCTATGCCCGCTGTGGTACAGCCCTTCCTGACCCATGCGATTGTCTTCTCATCGGAATAGAATTTATGAAAGGTCAGGAAAAGTGGGCATATGTCGGGGTTTCCCGGGTCTTGCCTTCTTTTCCTTGCCGGGTCGGTCATCATCGTGAGTATCTTTTTTTTGACCACGTCCGGGGGGTCGGAGAGGTAGACGGCGTTGTTATAGGCCTTGCTCATCTTCCTTCCGTCGGTCCCCAGAACTTTCGGCGCGTCAGTCAAAAGCGTTTCAGGCTCTGGGAAGAGCTCCCCGTAGAAGTAGTTGAAGCGGCGGGTAATCTCCCTCGAAAGCTCCACATGCGGGACCTGGTCTATGCCCACGGGTACCTTCTGGGCCTTGTATATGATGATGTCCGCTGTCTGCAGGACCGGATAGCCGAGGAAGCCGAAGGTATGCAGGTCTTTGCCCGTTATCTCCTTCAATTGCTCCTTGTACGTGGGGTTTCTCTCGAGCCACCCCAGGGGCGTTATCATCGAGAGCAGTACAAAGAGCTCCGCGTGTTCCTTTATCGAGGACTGGACGAATACGGTGGATACCTCCGGGTCTATCCCTACCGCGAGCCAGTCAACGACCATCTCCCATGTGTTCTCTCTTATCTCCTTTGGATCGGCGTACTCGGTTGTAAGTGCGTGCCAGTCCGCGGCAAAGAAAAAGCATTCGTACTGTTTCTGGAGCTTGAGCCAGTTCTCAAGGACCCCGTGGTAATGGCCAAGGTGGAGCTTGCCCGAGGGCCTCATTCCGCTCAATACCCTGGGCGGCATCAGATGCCCCCTCCCAGCAAGACCTTTACAATGAATATAATAAGCGGGGATATCACCGCACCGATTATACCGCTCATAAGAAGCATGATGAGTATTATAAACCCGTAAGGTTCTATCCGGGAGAAGGCAATCGCCTGTTGGGCAGGCAAAAGGTTCTGGAGCACCTGGGACCCGTCAAGGGGAGGTATGGGTATCAGGTTGAAGACCGCGAGCCCCACGTTCAGCCATATGCTCAGCTCCACCATAGAAACAAGGGGCGTGTATATCCCCGGAGGCAGTGCCGTAATAAGTCCGCCTGAAATGAAAAAGAGCCTATAGATGAGCGCAAAAACTGCGGCGAGGAAAAGGTTTGTCGCCGGGCCCGCAAGGCTTACCCACACGAGGCTCTTTGCAGGGTCCTTGAAGTAACGCGCGTTTATGGGCACGGGCTTGGCCCACCCGAACATCCCCGTTATAAAAAGTGCAAGCGTTCCTATGGGGTCAAGGTGTTTTATGGGGTTGAGCGTGAGTCTGCCCAGCATCCTTGCGGTGGGGTCGCCGAACCTCGAGGCGACCCAGCCGTGGGCACACTCGTGTGCCGTAATGGCCAGCAAAATGGGCGGAGCCAGGAGCAGTATCCTTAGCAAATATCCTTCAAACATCTTAACTTACAAGTCTATCAAACACCTTTCACCCCAGTCAACGTAAATCTTTAGAAGTGCTCTGCCCGGCCCGGGAGATCCCCGGGGACCGGAAATCAAACGGGCCTGACTGTAGCCTTTCCCTTGCAAAAACGTCCAGAAAATCCTTGACTTGTCCGATGATTAAATGGTAATTATTAAAGAATAATAGACGGATAAAGGGTTAAAAATAATGAAAAAGATACTCCTGGCGGACGACAGCATAACCATCCAGAAGGTCATCTCCATAACCTTCGCTTCAGAGGACTATGACCTCGTTATCGTGGGTGACGGCGATTCGGCCGTGGAAAAGGCGAAAGAGGTAAAGCCTGACCTTATAATGGCCGATGTGGCCATGCCCGGCAAGAACGGCTACGAGGTCTGCGAGGCGGTAAAGAACGACCCTGACCTGGCGACGATTCCCGTAATGCTCCTTGCCGGGACCTTCGAGCCCTTGAACGATGAGGAGGCCTCAAGGGTACACGCCGACGACCACATCGTAAAACCCTTTGAATCAGAGGTGCTTATTGAGAAGGTAAAGACCTTGCTTGAAAGACCTCCTAAAGAGGTCGCCCCAGCCGAGGGCCTCGAGGCGGAACCCATCGAGGCAGAGCCGCTCCACATAGAACCCATCGAGGCAGAACCCATTGAGCCAGAGCCTTTAGCCGAAGAAGCTCCTTCAGAGCCCCTGGAGGCAGAGCCGCCTGCACCCGAGGACGTCTGGCAGGCCGCGGATTTCCTTAGCCCTTCTGAGGAAGCCGAAGAGGAGACAGCCGAGGGCATGGCCCCGGAACCTGATTTTGACCTGATCGAAGAAACACCAGAGGCCGAAACGCCCCTTGGTGAGGCCGAAGGGCCGGAGTTCGAGATCCCAGAGGAAGCCCCGGTAGAAGCCGAAGCCCCGGAAGCAGAGGAGGTCAAAGAAGTGGAGCCTCAACCGCCTCAAGAGGAGCCAGACCTCGGTGTTACCGAGGAGGTCCTTTTAGAAGAAGAGGCCGAAACGCCCCTTGGTGAGGCCGAAGGGCCGGAGTTCGAGATCCCCGAGGAAGCCCCGGTCGAAGCAGAAGCCCCGGCGCCCCCTCAAGAGGAGGGCGCTCCTGATGTGAGTGCCATCCCGAGGGAGAAACTCGAACAGATAGTCTCAAAGGTTATACGGGAAGTTGTCGAGGAGATAGCCTGGGAGGTAGTGCCCGAGCTCGCAGAACAGCTTATAAGGGAAGAGATTATTGACAAGGTCAGGGAGTCTTTGACCAGGAAAAAGTAACAAGGAGGGCTTAACGCAGGAGATTATAAACTTTCCTGCCGCTGGCTCTTTACATATCCTTTAAACGACGGGGGAGTTGGTTGGGGATCCTGTCAGCCGGAATTCCTGATTACATTCCCCCTTAAATTTTTCCTTTTAACTTTAAGCCCATCTCAAGCTTAGAAGCCGCAGAAATCTCCTTATGGGTAAAAAAATTCTTGCAAAGGTATACGAACCCGGGGCCGTGGAGGAGAAGTGGTCCGGGTGGTGGATCGAAAAAAAACTCTTTACACCCGAGCGTGACTCAAAAAAGCCGGCCTTTGTGATGGTAATCCCGCCCCCTAATATCACCGGCTCGCTCCATCTCGGACACGCCCTCAATAACACCCTTCAGGATATCATGGCGCGGTACAAAAGGATGAGGGGCTATAACGTCCTCTGGCTTCCGGGTATTGACCATGCGGGTATCGCCACACAGAACGTGGTGGAAAAACAGCTCCTCGACGAAGGACTCGACCGCCACAAGCTCGGCAGAGACCTCTTCCTCGAGAGGGTCTGGAAGTGGAAGGAAGAGAGCGGCGGGCTGATCTTGAACCAATTAAAGCTCCTCGGCGCCTCGTGCGACTGGACGCGCCTGAGGTTTACGATGGACGAGGGGCTATCAAAGGCAGTAAGGGAGGTCTTCGTAAGGCTTTACAACGAAGGGCTCATATACCGCGCAAACTATATCATCAACTGGTGCCCCAGGTGCCTTACGGCCCTTTCGGACCTTGAGGTGGAGCACGATGAGACCGAGGGGAGTCTCTGGCACATAGAATACCCGCTAAAGGACGCTACGGGTGGCGTGACCGTTGCCACCACTCGTCCTGAGACCATGCTCGGCGACGTTGCCGTTGCCGTCAACCCCGATGACCCGAGGTATAAAAAGCTTGTGGGAAAGACCCTTCAGCTCCCCCTGGCCGAACGGGATATCCCGGTAATAGCGGACAGTGCGGTGGACATGGAGTTCGGCACGGGCGCGTTAAAGATAACCCCTGCCCACGACTTCAATGATTTTGAGATCGCAAAGGCCCATGGGCTTACATCTGTCAGGGTTATGGATCTCGAGGCCCTGATGAACGAGAATGCCGGGAAATACAGCGGCATGGACAGGTTTTCCGCGAGGAAAAAGGTTGTTGAAGACCTGAAAGGCCGGGGGCTAGTGAAAAAGATCGAGCCCTACAAGCTCATCGTGGGCTCATGCTACAGGTGCAGAACCGTAGTGGAGCCCACGCTCTCTAAACAGTGGTTCGTAAAGGTGGGCCCCCTGGCGAAGCCGGCCATTCGAGCGGTGGAAGCGGGCAAAACGAAGTTCGTTCCCAGGATGTGGGAGAACACTTACTTCGACTGGATGAGAAATATCCGCGACTGGTGCATATCCAGGCAGATATGGTGGGGCCACAGGATCCCGGCCTGGCACTGTAAAGGGTGTGAGAATATAACCGTCGCCATGGAAGAGCCAAAAGTATGCCAGGGGTGCGGCAGCTCTGAGATCGGGCAGGACCCCGACGTTCTGGACACCTGGTTCAGCTCGGCGCTGTGGCCGTTTTCAACACTGGGCTGGCCGGAGAGGACAAAGGACCTCAAACTCTTCTATCCCACCACCGCACTTTTCACAAGCTTTGATATAATATTTTTCTGGGTGGCAAGGATGATTATGATGGGGCTAAAGTTCATGGGCAAGGTGCCCTTCAATGAAGTCTATATCCACGCCCTTATCCGGGACGCCAGGGGGCAGAAGATGAGCAAATCCAGGGGCAACGTCATAGACCCCCTCGTTATGATGGACAAATACGGAACCGACGCCCTGAGGTTCACCCTTGCCGTATTCGCCGCCCAGGGCCGGGACATAAAATTCTCCGAAGAAAGGATAGAAGGCTACAGGAACTTCGCGAACAAGCTCTGGAACCTGGCCCGGTTCGCGTTGATGAATATCAACGAGGTTTCCGCAGCCGAGCCCGATCCTGAAAAGTATAACGCCGCCGACAAATGGATTATAACCAGGCTCGGCGTATGCACCGAGGGGGTAGGAGCAGGGTTCGAAGGCTATGAATTCGATTCAGCGGCAAGGTCCGTATATAGATTCCTTTGGCACGAGCTCTGTGACTGGTACGTGGAACTTGTAAAGCCCGACCTCAGGGGTGAACTCGGCGAAGATAGAAGGGCCGTCACGGGGGGTGTACTTTTAAAAGTTATTAAGGACACGCTCAAGATGCTCCACCCCTTCATGCCTTTCATAACGGAGGAGATCTTCAGCTTCCTGCCCGGGGCCAAAACGAGCATAATGAACACGGCCTTCCCGAAGAAGGAAAAAGTGTGGCCGGAAGAGGCCTCAGGGATGGAGACCGTTATGGACATAATAAGGGCCGTAAGGAACATAAGGACCGAGATGAACATACCCCCCACCGCGCCGCTTGAGTGCATGTGCTTCTGCGAGAACTCGGCCTTAGCCCAGGAGATACTAAAGGGAGAAGGTTATATAAAAAATCTCGCAAGGGTTCAAACCCTCACTGTATCCAAAGACGGTGAGAGACCGAAGTCCGCCGCGCTGGCCATCGCAAAGGGCGATGCCTCGAGGGTCGAGGTCTTCGTCCCATTGAAAGGGTTCGTGGACTTCGAGCGTGAGACGAAGAGGCTTACGAGGGAACTCGAAAAAGTCCTGAAAGAATCTGAGGCGGTTAAGAAAAAGGTGGCAAACGAGGGCTTCCTTAAAAAGGCCCCCCCTGAGATCGTGGAAAAAGAAAGGCTCAAGCTCGAAGGTCTCATTGAAAAAAAGGTAAAGATAGAGGCCGGGCTCGAAAGGATAAAAGAGATCGCCGGATAAGAAAATGCCCCCGGGAAGAAGGAAAAAAACCACGTACAGGAGGCCCGCCGCAAGGCAGGGCCTCAACAGGTATACCGAAAAGCTCGTCAAGGCCTCCCTCGCAGAGGACCTGGGCCCCGGTGACATAACGACCGAAGCCTTAGTCCCTGAGAGGAAAAAGGGCACGTGCAGGATAGTAGCAAAGGAGGCGATGGTAGTTTGCGGGCTCGCCGTATGCGAAAAGGTATTTTCCTCCCTCGACAAGGACATAACATTCAAAAAGTTAGTAAACGACGGGGATGGGGTCGAAAGGGGCGAGTGCATTGCAAAGGTCTCCGGAAGACTCGGCCGTATGCTTTCCGGTGAACGCGTAGCCCTTAACTTCCTCCAGAGGCTTTCAGGGATCGCCACCCTCACGAGGGAGTTCGCAGACAAGGCCCCCACGAGCGTGAGGATACTCGACACAAGGAAGACGACCCCGTGTATGAGGCTGCTTGAAAAATATGCCGTAAGGGTCGGAGGCGGATACAACCACAGGTTCGGGCTTTTTGACTCTATACTCATAAAGGACAACCACTTAAAGATCGCCGGGGGTGTGGAGCGGGCCATTTCAAGGGTCAGGAAAAGGTACCCGGAAAGCGCCACCGTGGAAGTGGAGGTCAAAAACCTTAAACAGGTCAAACAGGCCCTTAAAGGCCGAGCGGACATAATAATGCTCGACAACATGCCGGTTGAAAAGATAAAAAGGGCCGTGGAACTCATCGGTGATAACGCCATGACCGAGGTCTCTGGGGGTATAACGCTTAACAACGTAAAAAGGGCGGCCATGAAGGGGGTGGATTTCATCTCCATTGGTTCGCTTACGCACTCGGCAAGGGCCATAGACATAACCATGGAAGTGGAAGATGTATGAAGGCCACGGACGCAGAGGTTGATATAGTCCGGCTCCTAAAGACCGGGGGCGGTGACCATATCTCCGGGCAGATGATAAGCCTTGAGCTCGGAATATCCAGGACAGCCGTCTGGAAACACATAGGCGTATTGAGAAAGGCCGGCTACTCCATAGAGGGGAGCCCGAAAAAGGGTTACCGCCTCTTACCATTTCCCGTCCCGTTTAACGGTATTGAAGTACGTTCCGGGCTTAAAAGGGGGATTATCGGAAGGAACCTTTTTTTCTTCCCCACCCTCGACTCAACTAACACGAAGGCCTCTCGTCTGGCCGCCGGGGGGGCCGATGAGGGCACCGTCGTTATAGCCGACGGCCAGAGCGACGGGAAGGGACGGCTCGGCAGAAAGTGGCACTCCCCCCCGGGGGTCAACCTGTACACATCCATAATACTCAAGCCCGATATCCCTCCCCAGCAGGCACAAACACTCACGTTAATGGCCGCGGTGGCGGTGGCGGAAGCCGTAGAGGCTTACAGCCCTGTAAGACCCACGGTAAAATGGCCGAACGACATACTCATAGAATCTAAAAAGGCAGCGGGTATATTAACCGAGATGAACTCCGAGACCGACAGGGTGAACTTCGTCGTACTGGGCATAGGGGTGAACCTCAACATGAACCTTCCGGACGAATTGCTCCACACCGCTACATCCATAAAGGAAAAGACCGGCCGGGAAGTGTCCAGGGCTGAGTTCGCCCAGAGACTTTTCTCGAGCATCGAAAAGTGGTATAAGGTTTTCCTGGCCGAGGGTTTTGAGCCCGTAAGTTCCGTCTGGAGAACTTACTTTGACAGGGAGGGAAAGCACATAAACGTCAGGGGCTCCCGGGAGGTTGAAGGGATATGCATGGGGATAGACTCCCAGGGCTCGCTCCTGGTGCGCCTGGGCTCGGGCCAGGTAGAACGGGTAATCTCGGGGGAGCTTGCGTGATGCTTCTTACCTTAGACATAGGCAATACGAACATAGTCATGGGGCTTTTCGAGGGCGACGAGCTGGTAAGGCACTGGCGCTTGAGCACCGTTAAGGAGAGGACCGCCGACGAGTACGGCATAATACTTACGGGGCTTATCACGGGAAGCGCCCGGTGGCGCCTTGACAAGATAAACGCTTCCATTATATCCTGTGTCGTCCCTACGCTGAAAGAGACTTTCGTGGAAACGGTTTCAAGGTATGTGGGGACAAAACCCCTTGTCGTGGGCCCGGGCATCAAGACCGGCATGCCCATACTCACGGACGACCCCAGGGAGGTCGGGGCCGACAGGATCGTCAATGCCGTGGCAGCGTACTCGATCTACAGGTCTTCGGTCATCGTGGTGGATTTCGGCACCGCCGTTACCTTCGATTACGTAACCGAAAAAGGTGAGTATGCCGGGGGTGCCATCGCCCCGGGCATCTCGGTGGCATCGGAGGCCCTTTTCCAGAGGGCTGCCCGGCTTGCGAGGGTGGAGCTTGCAAAACCCAAGCACATCGTGGGCAAGAACACAGAGGAGAGCTTGAAGGCGGGTATCTTCTGGGGCTTTGTGGGGCTTATTGACGGGATAGTGGAAAGGATGAAAAAAGAGTCGGGCACCAAACCCAGGGTAATCGCAACGGGGGGGGTTGCACCGCTTTTCGTCAAGGAGTCGAAGACCATAACCGACATGGACGAGTTCCTTATACTAAAGGGCCTAAAGATAATCTACGAGGAAAACCGCTGATGGCGCTAACTTCACTGGAGCAGTTTGAAAGGGGAAAGAAGTTTTTAAACAAGGCCAAGCTGGAGAGGGCCGCAAAGGCCTTTGAGAAGGCCTACAAGGCGGACAGGGAGAACCCCGACTACATGAGCTACTACGGGATGTGTGCGGCCATGAGGTGGGGCGCGATAGGGCTCGGCATGGAGCTTTGCACCAGGGCCATAAAAAAGAAATTTTCAACCTCCGAGTTCTACGCCAATCTGGGCAGGGTTTACATGGCCGCAGACAACAGAAAAGGCGCCGTCTCGGTCATTAAAAAGGGCCTGAAACACGACCCGGAAAACGAGGCGTTGAACGAAATGCTCGTCATGCTCGGGGCACGCAAAAGGCCGTTAGTATCCTTCTTAAAAGGGTCCAACCCATTGAACACGTTCCTGGGCACGGTCTTTACATCGACCATACCGAACCTAATCAGGAGAAAAAAAATAAAAAGAACAAAAAGGCCCCGCAGAGGGGAAAGAGCAAAGGCTTAGAAATAGTCCATATACCGTTGGGTATAAAGACTTTAATATGTTTTGTATAACTCGTTAAGGAGGTAAACGTGGGTATCACTATCGACAAAAAAAGAAACGTTGCGATAATCGGTCACGGAAGCGTCGGAAAAACTACCCTGTCAGAGGCCATCCTTTTTAACGGGAAGGCCACCAAAAGGCTGGGTAGGGTCGACGAGGGGAGCTCTGTGCTTGACTTCGAGCCGGAGGAACAGAAAAGGAATATAACGATTTCCGCCTCGCTCCACCATTACGAGTGGGACAAGCATCGGGTGATCCTAATCGACACCCCCGGCTATTCGAACTTCCTCACTGAAACGAGAAACACCCTCAGGGTGGCCGGCGGGGCCGTTTTGGTCCTGGGCGCCGTTAGCGGGGTTAAGGTCCAGACAGAAAGGCTCTGGGAGTACGCCGACGAGTTCGATGTCCCCAGGATAGCCTTTGTAAACGAGATGGACAAGGAGAGGGCCAACTTCGAAAAGGCCGTTAGTGACCTTGCGAAGGCCTTCGATGTGAGGGCAGTGCCCGTGGTTATGCCCCATGAGGAAGGTCCCGAATTTAAAGGGATCGTAGACCTCGTTACGATGAAGCTCAACCTTTATAAGGACGACCATTCCGGGGCCTACGAAGTTAAGGAAGTGCCCCCAGAGCTTTCGGAAAAAGCTCTAAAGTTGCGCGAGCAGATGGTCGAGGCCATTGTGGAGACCGACGACGCACTAATGGAAAAATACCTCGAAGGCGGAGAGGTCACCGAAGAGGAGCTTAAAAAGGGGCTACGCGAGGGTGTGCTTACAGAGAAATTCATACCGGTGCTTTGCGGCTCCGCATACAATAACATGGGCATAAATCTACTAATGGACATGATTAACGACTGTCTCCCCTCACCCCTTGAAAGGGGGCCTGTCAAAGTTTCGGACCCGAAAAGCGGAGAAGAGGTCTCGAGGGCCCCGGCTGAGGACGAGCCTTTCTCAGCGCTCGTCTTC
>JAUVFY010000007.1 GCA_030594025.1 Deltaproteobacteria bacterium
GAGTAGCTCTCCTCCTTTTTGACCCTCCGGTATATAATGGCCGCGAGGAGGAAAAACATCCCTATCCAGATGGAGGTCTCAAGGAGGAACCAGAGGGCGTCCTCGGTTACAAGGGTTATAAGGTACTTGACCGCGATAAAAACAGAAATAAGAAGGATAGGGAGCAGGGTAAACACAAGGGATATTACGAGAAGAAAATTGTCCCTGAGCGTTGCAACCGTTCTTTCGGATAAAGTCATCTTCAAACCTCCCGTTCTAAATCTCCACGATCTTCTGGGTTTCGCGGCCGAAAACGTCCACCACCCTGACCGCTATCTTTCTCGTGCCATTATCCAGTACGGCCCTTGCCTCGGTCTCCACCGTCCCGGCCTTCTTTCCGTCCCCCCCTTTCCCCCTTTTTTCCCTTAATGTCTGCCACATGCTCTTGAATACCCTGCCGTCGTAGTCCCAGTCGATTGACCAGCTCTCGATAAGTACGGCGAAGTTCTTTCTCGCCGCGTCCAACAGGGCACCGTATGCCCCGTTACCCACCTTCGACTTTTTCGAGGCCCGGCCTGTGAGGGTGAAATCCCCTGGCAATTCGCCGGGCGTGTAGCCCCCCAGTGCGATTGCCACTGAAACCTTTCCCCCCGGGATTTTTTTAATGGAGGGTTTTAAAAGCCTCAGCCGATTCGCACGAGGCGAGGGGGTTTTTTTCTTGCCGGCTTTTTTTACCTTCTCAATTAAGAAAGGCCCCCGTGCGTTCTCCAGGAGACGGCCCCGCGAGACCTGTATGCCAGTATGCCCCTCCTCGCACATTATCCACCTTCGCCCGAGCTTTTCGGCTACAACCCCGGTCGTGCCGGAGCCGGAGAAGAAATCACATACTAAATCATCCCTTTCCGTTGCCGACTCTATTATGCGCTTAATGAGGGCCTCGGGTTTCTGCGTGGTAAAGGCGGTCCTCTCTACCGCCGGGCTGTGCATGGCGTCCGGGATGTCGTCCCAGACGTCTCCGACGAGTTTTTTCTCGACAAACTTTCTGCCCCTTCGCTCGAGAAAGTATTTAACTCTAACGCTCCCGGACCGGGTCCTGTGGATGCGGCCCTGCTTTTCAAGCTCCCTTATACTCTTGTCCGTGTAATCCCCCCTTGGGGCGGTCTTGAAAAGGCGCCCCCGGTCGTCCTCCCTGTATCTCCGGGAAAGGGCCTCTTCAAGTGTAAGGAGCTTTTCGGAGTAAAGTTTTTTTAGCCTGGCCTTTTCGGTCCTACCGTATACGAGGATAGTGTCATGGTTTCTCGGGAACTGGCCAGAGGTGGCCTTCGCCCCCCTGCCGCCGTAATTCCAGACGATCTCGTTCAAAAAACACTTCCTTCCGAAGACCTCGTCCATTAAAACCCTTATATAGGAATTTACGCGCCAGTCGCAATGGACGAATATCTTGCCTTTTCCCGAAAGGAGCCTTTTCATGAGCCTGAGCCTGGGATGCAGCATCTCGAGATATTCGTCTATGCCCCCGGCCCATGTATCGTCGTATGCCCTTCGCTCTATCTCGAAGCCTTCGACCCTGAGCCTTTGCGAGTAGCCCGCGTTGGATCCGAAGGGAGGGTCTATGTATACGAGCTCGGCCTTTCCCTCGTAACCCTGGTTTATTAGGGCCTCCATGGCTGTCAGGTTGTCGCCCCATATGAGGCGGTTTCCCGGGTTTTTATCTTTCATGGAAGGGCAAGCGAGTGGGTCTGGGAGGGGTTTTTGCCGCAAAGGGCCGGCGAGGTTGGGTATTACTAACTCATGGGTCTCGAGTGTGGCCTCCTCGGGCGGGGTAGGATTTTGAGCCCTTGAGTTCCAGGTCAAAAAAGCGGTATCTTTTCCCCTCTTCTTTTTTTTCCCTTCCCGGGCGGTCACTTTTTCCTCGCGAGGTCTTGATTAAAGGTTTTTGGCCGGTCTTTTCGCTCTTTACTTCAGCTGGCCGGGGTCGCTAATCTTTTAACTCCTTGAGCCTTATATTGAGCTCCTTTATCTTCTTTCTCAGGGTGTTCCTGTTTATGCCCAGGAGTTCCGCGGCCCTCACCTGGTTGTTACGGGTCTTTTTAAGTACCAGCTTAATAAGCGGCCTTTCCATGAAGGGCATTACAGTGTCGTAGAGCTCTTGCCTTCCCTTTGAGGCTGTCTTCTCTATGAAGGGCTCGAGCCTTTTCGTTATCAGGTCCTCGATGGACTCCCTTTTTAGCCTTCTCCTCGGAAGAGAAAGGTCCTCGGGAGTGAGGACCAGGCTCGGCGAAAGGAGAACCGCCCTTCTCAGTATGTTTTCAAGCTCCCGGACGTTACCCGGCCAGTCGTAGTTCTCCATCTCCGCGAGCGAGTCCTTGGAAAGCTGCCTTAACTCAACACCCATCTCGCGGGTGAAGCTTTCAAGGAAATACTCCGAAAGGAGTTTTATATCGCCCTTCCTCTCCCTGAGGGGTGCGATGTTCACGGTGACCACGTTGAGCCTGTAAAGGAGGTCTTCCCTGAACCTTTTTTCCATTACCGCCTTTTCGAGGTCCTGGTTGGTAGCGGCTATTATGCGCACGTCCACCTTTACAGGGTGCCTGCCCCCGACGCGGTAGAACTCCTTTTCCTGTATGGCCCTTAAGAGCTTTGCCTGGAGCTCGAGGCTCATGTCTCCCACCTCGTCGAGTAAGAGTGTGCCCCCCTCGGCCATCTCGAACTTCCCCTTCCTCGACTCGACCGCACCGGTGAACGCCCCTTTTTCATGCCCGAAGAGCTCGCTCTCCATTAAGTCCCTGGGCACGGCCGCCGAGTTCACAGCGATGAAAGGGGCCTCGTACCTGGGGCTGTTCGAGTGTATGAGTTTGGACAGAAGCTCCTTACCCGTGCCACTCTCGCCGTGAATGAGGACCGTTACGTTACGCGGGGCCACCTTGCCCACGGTCTTGAAGACTTCCAGCATGGCTTTACTCTTCCCAACGAAGACCGTCTCGTCGGCCCACTTCTCCTTGAGCCTGTCTTTTAGCAGAGAGAGCTCACGCCTGAGCCTGATGTTTTGCACCGCCCTGTCCACTATCCGACCGAGCTCGTCGAGGTCAAAGGGTTTTGTAATGTAGTCGAACGCACCCCTTTTCATGGCCTCGAGGGTGTTCTTCATCGTGCCCTCGGCGGTCATTATGATTACCGGGACCGCGGCTCCGGCGTCGGCAAGGACCTGGAGCCCGTCTTTTCCTGGCATGTTTATGTCCAGAAGGGCCAATGTGGGCTCACCGGCCTTGAGCACCCCGGCCGCGGCGTTTCCATCCCTTGCGCTTGCCACCTCGAAGCCCTTTTCCTTGAAGAACCTTTCAAGGACCCATAGAAGCTCTTCGTCGTCTTCGGCTATAAGTACCTTTGTCTTATCCATCAAGGGCTCCCTTAAGTAAAAAAGTAAAAAAGTAAAAAAAATTAAAAAATAAAAAAATTAAAATCATTCTGCCGTGGGGAGCAATACCTCCACCTTTGTCCCCTCACCGGGCGTTGAATCTATTCGAAGAAACCCCCCGTGCTCCTTTACGATCCTGTAGGAGATGGCCATGCCCAGCCCGCTTCCTCCGGGCTTGGTGGTGAAAAAGGGTGTAAAGATCTTCTCAAGGTTTTCCGGGGGTATGCCGCAGCCGGTGTCCCTTATCTCCACGCTCGCGAGCTTCGCTTCCCTGGAGCCCTCGTCGACGAGGTGGAAGTCTGTGACCATCCTCGTTAGGAGCCTTACCTCGCCGTCGTTCTTGGTGGCGGCCTCCCTCGCGTTCTTTACGAGGTTCAAAAGGACCTGCGCGAGCTTGTCCTCGTCTCCAACTACGGGCGGGAGGCTCGGGTCGTATTCCTTTACAACCGGCGGGCCCGTCTGGCCCTCGGTCAGAAGCAGAACCACTTCGTCCAGGACCTTGTGTATGTTGAGTCTTCTTCTCTTAAGCTCCCCGGGCCTGGCGAAATCGAGCATCTCCTTGACGATCGCGTTCAGCCGGTCCACGGCCCTTATTATCGCCCCGGTGTATTCCTTGAGCCCCTCGTCCTTTACCTTCCTGGAAAGCAACTGGGCCGCACCCCTTATCCCGCCCAGGGGGTTTTTCACCTCGTGGGCGAGGTTGGCCGCAAAGGTGCCCATGTATGCGAGCCGCTCCTTTCTGAAAGATTCGGTCTCAAGCGACTTTATGCCAGACAGGTCCTGTACGAGCGCCACGGCCCCGGTGAGGTTCCCCTCGGGGTCGAAGACCTGGCTCGTCGTAACGCCCACCGAAATGGGTGCGGAGAACTTCCTGTGGAGGTTCTTTTCGTAATCGGCAAAGAGTTTCTGTTCCCTTAAGGTCTTTTCCAGTATTTCACCGAGCCAGGCGTCCCTTGTGAAAATCTCCCCGAGGGGCTTTTTTAGCACCTGGGTCCTCGAAAGCCCTGTTATCTTCTCGGCGGACTGGTTAAATACAGTAACCACCATTGAGGGGTCAACGCATATGACCCCTTCTCCAAGGTTTTCTATGATGTTTTCGTATGGGGCCGCTTTTTTCAATTTCACCTTGTGGTGGGCAATGCTCCAGGAAGTTACTTCTGGATTTTATGAACACGGAAAAACAGGTGGAGAACATATCTCGTATCGTTCGTGTTCAATTCGGTGCCTGCCTAAATAATAGGCATCTTATCAGGCCGGGAAGGAAAAAACAATAGAATTTCGAAGGATTTTTTTTCGGGTGGTAGGCGAGAGGAGGGGAATTCAAGCCAGATTCCCCTTTTTCCTCTTTTCTTCTTAAATCCCCCCCCTTTTTACACGCTCTGTCTAAGGACCTTGAGGGGAAATAAAAAATGAGACCCAAAAGGGTCTCACTCCTGGAAGCCGCCGGCCTCCATCTTGTTTTTTGCTTACTTCATCGTGAGATTTCGGACCTTTACTGTCTTGATAGGCTTGCTATCTATAACTTCCCCTTGAACGGTTACAACTTCCTTCTCAAAAATGTCGGTGGAAAGAGCCCTGACCACGAAATTGCTGGAATCTTCATCTGCTACCATGATGAATACTTCTCCATCCTCCGTTTGTAGTGAGCGTTGACCATGCCTCGGGTTTGTGCATACGGAGTGTGAACCCTGATAGGCCTGCTCCGTGGTCCATTCGTACAGACAGATTATCTCGCCGGTAAGCTTACCCTCGAGTGTTTTAAACCCCATGGGTGAGCCGCCATAAACCGGGAAGGCTACCATTGCGAAGAGGAGGGCTAAAACCATTATATACAACGACTTTATCTTCATAGCAGGTCACCTCCATCTTTTTATTTAAAATGGAGGTCGGGTCAGCAACAAGTTGAAATTAAAATCCACCTTCTAATTATAGTGTAATCCGCCTTCTCCCTTTGTCAAGGTTTTTTGGCTCCAGGTGTCAGCCCTGAACTTTTCATCCGCCCTTCGTTATTTTCGGCAGTATTTTAAGGGTGGTTTATGCGGGTAGAGGCGGCAAAATCCTCAAGAAAGGCGACGGCGCGAGGCGGGCTTCCCCGGGCGGGGGGGCACACCCTGTGCAGTCCACTTTTAAGGCAGCAAGGAGGAAATAAAAAATGAGACCCAAAAGGGTCTCATTTTTTGGAACCGCCGGCCTCCGTTCTGTTTTTCTTTTTAACTTGCTCACTTGATTACGAGGCTTTTGACCTTTACGATCTTAATAGGTCCGCCTTCGACTATTGTACCTTTCACGCTTACGACTTCCTTCTCGGCGACATTTGTGGTTAAGGCCTTGACCACGAAGCTGCTGGCCTCTTCATCAGGCACCATGAGGTATACGTCTCCCTCTTCTGTAACAAGGGAGCGCTGATTATGGCGCGGATGTGCACAAACGGAGTCTGAGCCCTGATAAGCCTGGTCCGTGGTCCAGTCGTACAGACAGATTATCTCGCCCGTAAGCGTACCCTCGATGGTCTTGACATCTTTGGGTGCGGCCTTAAAAGACCACCCTGCCTCTGGTGTGGGATACTCTGTCGCAGCATATAGCGGAAGGGCTACCACCGCAAAGAGGAAAGTCAAAGCTACTACGTACAACGTTTTTGTCTTCATATGAGGTCACCTCCTGCATTTTATTCGGAGGTCGGCTAAAATTTAGTTCCTAATTAAGTCCAATTCGAGATTATCCGTTCGTCAAACGGTAAATGTACTAATTTTTTGCAATAAAAACAAATATTTTGCTCTTTATGATAATTTGAAATTGAAATTCACCTTCATATAAATAGTATAGCTCCAAAACGGTCTTTTTGCAAGCGGAACCCTTTTGGGATTTTCTCCCCGGGTAAGCTTGGGGGAGGGGGGAGGGGGGAGGGGGGACTGAAAATCTAAAAAACGCGGGGGTTGCCGTCAATTCATACCTTACCCACAAAGAGCCTCTTCAAGCCCCAGGAATACGGGGCCCTTATAATCCCTTTCTCCGTTATTATTGCGGTCACCAACCATGCGGGGGTTATATCGAAGGCGGGGTTTTTGACCTTCACGCCCCTGGGCGCTATCCTTTTGCCCCTCAGGTGTGTTACCTCATCGGAGGACCTCTCCTCTATGGGTATGTCGTCACCGGTCTTTATGTTCAGGTCGACGGTAGACGTGGGGGCGGCCACGTAGAAGGGTATACGGTGGGCCTTGGCCAGCAGGGCCACGGAGTAAGTGCCGATCTTGTTCGCCACGTCCCCGTTGGCTGCTATCCTGTCCGCGCCCACGACCACTGCGTCTATGAGGCCCTTTTTCATCATGTACCCCGACATGTTGTCCGTTATGAGAGTCACGTCGATTTTGTCCTCTTTAAGCTCCCAGGCGGTCAGCCTCGAGCCCTGGAGAAAGGGTCTGGTTTCGTCGGCAAAGACCTTTATCTTTTTTCCCTCTTCCACGGCGCTCCTTACCACGCCCAGGGCCGTGCCGTAACCCGCTGTGGCCAGGGCACCGGCGTTACAGTGTGTTAGCACCGTTGAGCCGTGCTTAAGTAGCCTGGAGCCGAACCTTCCCATGCGCCTGTTAATCTCTATGTCCTCGTCGTGTATCCTCAGGGCCTCCTCGACGAGCCTGTCTTTTAGCTCTTCAACCGTCAGGTCCCCTGACTCGTCCATCAACCTGTTCATCCTCTCCACGGCCCAGAAAAGGTTCACCGCGGTGGGCCGGGTCTTTTTCATGTGGTTGGAGATCCTCTGGAACTCCCTTTTAAAGGCCTTGAGGTTCTTTGCCTTTATCCTGGATGCACCGAGGGCCAGTCCCATGGCCGCCGCCACCCCTATGGCGGGTGCGCCCCTTACTACCATGTCCTTTATGCCATTGGCCACGCCCTTATAGTCCTTGTAAGTCCTGTAGACGACCTTGTCCGGCAAAAGTCTCTGGTCTATCATGACCACGCCGGTTTTTTTCCATTCAACGGTCTTGAACATTTTTCTACTTTTCTGCTGTTTTCTACTGAATGGTGGTTTCGGGTTCTTCGGTCAAGTGGGCCTCTTTGAGGTACAGTTTCTGGCCCGGCATTATGAGGTCGGACTCGTTGAGCTCATTCCATTGAAGCACGTTTTCCATATCCACCCCGAACCTAATGGAGATCCCCCACAGGGTGTCGCCCTTTTTAACGGTGTACAGCCCCTTTTCCGACAGTTTGAATTTTACTGTGGACTTTTTGGCATAGGACTTCTTCTCCCTCACGGGCACAACGAGCTTGGTCCCGGCCCTTATGAACCGTGCGTTCTTCAAGTTATTCAGATACATGATTGCCCCGATGGAGGTCCTGTACTTTCTTGCTATGTTCCACAGGGTGTCGCCCTTTTTGACCCTGTGGGTGTGGAACCTGAGCCTGTCGGGGGGAGGGATGGTTTTCATCCTCTCGATGAAAAGTTCGGCGCTGCCCGGGGGGATCTTCAGTTCATAGTCGGGGTAGTCGGGCGGTGTGAACCAGCGGTTGAGCTCCGGGTTTAGCCTTTCGAGTTCCTTCACGGTAGTGCCCGCGGCCTTTGCCAGGACCTTCAAGTCCGTGGCCTCGGCTACCTTGACCCTGTCGTAGGCCAGGGGCCCCAGGTAGTCAAGTTTGTAAAAGCCGTACTTCTCCGGGTTCTTGGCGATTATCATTGCGGCCAGGTATTTGGGGATATAGTTTTTCGTCTCCTTTTTGAGAGCCCTTCTGCGGCTTGCGAGTTCCCAGAAGTCCTCTGTACCGTACTTTTTCAAGGCCCTTATTACTCTACCCTCCCCGCCGTTATAGCCGGCCGCAGCGAGGTACCACGAGCCGAAACGTCCATGGAGGTTTTTAAGATAGCTGGCTGCAGCCAGGGTTGCCTTTTCCGGGTCGCGCCTTTCGTCTATCCACCAGTCGACCCTCAGGCCGTACCTCTTTCCCGTCCAGTGCATGAACTGCCATATGCCCACGGCCTTTTTCCTGGATTTGGCCAAAGGGTTGAACCCGCTCTCTATGAGGGCGAGATAGGCAAGGTCCTCGGGCATGCCCACCTGCCTCAAAATCTTTTTTACAAGGGGGAGATAAGCCGCGCTCCTTTCGAGCCACTTTACGAAGGACCTTCTTCCACGCGTCTGGAAGTACCTTATGAACCTTTCCACACTGTCGTTAACGACAACCGGTACGTCGTAAGGGGGCAGCGCCTCGAACTCTGCGTAGTAGTATTCCTTTTCCCAGCCCTTCCCAACGCGCCCGCTGAAAACGAGTTCATATGGCCCCCCTGTATCAAAGGGGTCAACGCCTACCGATTCCTCCTCCGTGTAAAGGTCCTCTTCGACTGGATATCCATCGTATTCCGCGGCCCCGGCTGTCGGTTCGAATTCACGGTCGTTGTACATCCACTGAAATGGCGTTTCAGGGGCCCCGCACGATTCGGTCTTTAACTGTATGGAAGTTATAAGGGGGTTCTGGGAAGGGAAGTTTCCCCCCCCGGCCCAGGCAGGCGCGCAAATAAGTGCCAGGAAGGATGCAAGACTCACTAGAGTTCTTTCCATCTTTCCAGCCATCTTAGAAGGTTTTATGCGTTTTAGCTCGTAGGACGAGGGTGCCGGAGAGTTCCAGCTGCCTGAATTTTTCCTTTACGTCCTCTGCGGTCTTCTTCGTGGCGAGTTCGATTGTCTTGCCGGCGTTTGTAAGGGCCTTCGTATACTCGATGAAGTACTGGTTCTTTTTCTGCCACTTATTTGCAAGGCTCTTTCCGTAACTCTTGAGGGAAACGTTGAAAAGATCGAAGCGCAAGACCCTTCTGCCTATCTGCCCATAGGAATAGAACTCCTTGGTGGCCCTCAGGGTCTCGTTTTGAAGTTCGTAGTAGCTCATCCTCTTTGGTTCGAACACAACATGGTGGGCGTCATACAGGCTCCAGTCGTGCGATATTATACGCCCCTGTCTTTCAAAGTCCTGGAACTGCTTTGTGCCGGGTAGCGGGGTGAGTATCAAAAACTGTATGGTCTCCAGGTCGGTTTTCTTGGCGAATTTTACAGTCTCATGGATAGTATCGGTGGTATCCTCGTCAGAGCCCAAGACGAACATGCCGTGAATGCGGATACGGTTTTTGTGAAGCGTCTTTATACACCTTTCTATGTCCTCGAGGGACTGCTTCTTGTTGTACGCCTTGAGGGTCGCGGGGTTTATGGACTCGAACCCGATATATAAGGTGTGGCAGTGCGACCTCCTCATGAGCTCCATAAGTTCCGGGTCCTTTGCCACCTCCACCCTTACCTGGGCTGTCCACGGCGGGGCCAGGTCGTTTTCTATCATGGCCTGGAGGAGCTTTTTTGTCCTTGTCCTGTTGGCGTTGAATATGTCGTCGTAGAAGAATACCCAGTCCCCCCCCTGCTCCCTGTTTATCCTGAGCTCTTCGAGGACCCTTTCCGTACTTCTCCACCTGAACTTGTGGCCGAACATCGATGTTACCGAGCAGAAGCAGCAGTCGTAAGGGCAACCCCTCGATGTCATCATGGGCGTTATGGAGAGGTTCCTGTAGGCGTCGGTTTCAAGGCCTTTCACTATCGAAAAATCCGGGCACGGGAGGCTGTCTAGGTTCTCGCAGAACGACGAGATCTTGTTGTGGACCACCTTGCCGTCCCGCCTGTAGGAAAGGCCCGGGATCTTTTCGAAACCCTCGCCCTTTTCAAGGGCCTTTATGAAGTCTACGATACAGTCGTCGGCCTCCCCCCTCAGGACGTAATCGCAGTGTTCGAGGGCCTCATCGGGCATAAAAGAGACGTGCGGACCGCCCATGAATACAGGGATACCCATTTTTTTTATGAGTCGTGCCATTTCGTAAGCCCGGGGGGTGGTGGACGTGATGGTTGAGATGCCTACGGCGTCCGCACTGAAGACGTCCTCGAGGTCGAGCTGGCCCACGCACTCAACGTAGCTCTTCACCTTGTAGCCGTGTTGCTTGAGCGTGGTGCCCAGGAGCACGGTGCCGAGCCTGGGTATGATCATCCTTGAAAATATGTGGAAGTCAGGCGGGTTGGGCTCGATAAAGACTATTTTTTCCATGTTCAACCTTAATGAGTAGTGGGGTTAATCTTACCCGCTCAAGTCAACCATGTCAAGAAAGAAAGGTATAGCCCCTGCAATGAGTTAATTCTTAAAGAACCGATGATGGGGAAAACCGCGTCAATGCAGGGTGGTAAAAGACGAGGCCCTGTTTGTAAAAATTTTAATTAAGAGACACCCGGGACATGTGGTTTTCGTGCTTTTTACAAGGTGCTCACGAGAGAACTGCCTTCAGGTACCTGCCGGTGTAGCTTCCCGTGACCCTCGCCAGCTTCTCCGGTGTGCCCTCGCCAACGATTTTACCGCCGTCGTCTCCACCTTCGGGCCCCAGGTCCACAATAAAGTCGGCGGTCTTTATACAGTCAAGGTTGTGCTCTACCACGACCACCGTGTTACCGGAGTCAACGATCCTTCCGAGTACCGAAAGGAGTTTTTTTATGTCGTCCGTGTGAAGGCCCGTTGTGGGCTCGTCTAGTATATAGAGGAGATCGGTCGATTCACTTTCTACAAACTCCCTTGCTATCTTGAGCCTCTGCGCCTCTCCTCCGGATAGCGTGGTTGCAGGTTGGCCGAGCCTGAGGTAGCCGAGGCCCACCTCCTTCATTATCGTGAACCTTCTGGAAAGGGCCGGTGAGGATGGGAAGAAAACCGAGGCCTCGTCGAAGCTCATGCGTAAAACGTCGTAGATGTTCTTCGTTCTGTACTTTACGTCGAGTACCTGGGGTTTGTACCTTCTGCCGTTACAGCTTCCGCAGGTAGTGTAAACGTCTGGAAGGAAGTACATCTCGAGCTTTTCCACCCCTTCACCCTTGCATGCCTCGCACCTGCCGCCAGGGACGTTGAAAGAAAAACTTCCCGGGGCGAGCCCTCCGCTTACCGCTGCCGGGAGGCCTGCAAAAAATCGCCTTATCTCGTCGAAGCCCCCCACGTAAGTTATGGGGTTACTCCTGGGGGTTCTGCCTATGGGTTCCTGGTCTATGAGTTTAACGCCACTTATGAGTTCAGCCCCGTCGAGCCCCTTGTAGGGAAGCGGCTTTTCGGTCTTCACGCCTAATCGGAGCGCGAAGGCCCTGTAAAGGGTGTCCATGACGAGGGTGCTTTTACCCGAGCCTGAAACCCCGGTAACGCACGTAAGCGTCCTCAGCGGGACCCTGAAGTCGACCCCCTTGAGGTTATTCCCGGTCGCCCCCCTTAAAACGACATTACCCCGTGTCGTCTTCCTCCTCCACCTCGGTGTGTGTATGGCCTTCTGCCCGGTTAGGTATTTGGAGGTGAGGGTCTTGGGGGGTTCAAGGAACGCGGCCGTGGGTCCAGAGTAAACGAGCCTTCCGCCCCTTTCGCCCGCCCCGGGGCCGAGCTCCACTATGTGGTCGGCAGATTTTATGAGCGCCGGGTCGTGCTCGACTATGACGACCGTGTTTCCCCTTGCAGAGAGTTTCTTTACCTGCTGGATGAGCATGGCTATGTCCCTGGGATGAAGCCCTATGGAGGGCTCGTCGAGTATATAGAGGACCCCGGACAGGGCCGAGGCGAGCTGGTTGGCGATAGAAACCCTTTGCGCCTCTCCGCCGGAAAGCGTCCTGGTGAGCCTGTCCAGGGTGATGTAGCCGAGCCCTGTCTGGTTAAGGAACTCGAGCTTCAGGGCTATCTGCTTGAGGGCCTCCTTTGCGACCTCTTTTTCATAGGCCGAAAGCTCAAGCGTCTGGAAAAACGTGGCCGCCTGTTTTATAGTCATGGCGCTCAGTTCGGCTATGTTGAGCCCGCCCACCTCTACTGTAAGGGCGTTCTTTTTAAGCCTTGTACCATTGCACCCGGGGCATGGGAACTGCCCCTTGTACCTGGAAATGAAGACCCTTATGTGGAGCTTGTATTTCTTCGTCTCCAGGTATTCGAAAAAGTCGTTAATGCCTTCGAAATCCGTAGTGCCCTCGAAAACTAACTTCCTCTCCCTCTTTGTAAGCTTTGAGAAGGGTTTTTCCAGGTCAATAGAGTAGTCTTCGGCATAGTCCTCGAGCTGCTCCTGCCACCACCTGTAGTGAGGCTTTGTCCAGGGCTCTATGGCACCTTCGTTGAGGCTCAGGCCCTTTCTGGGTATGAACTTGTCCTCGTCGTAGCTCAAAATGTTACCGAAACCCTTGCACTCCGGGCAGGCACCCACAGGGTGGTTGAAGGAAAAGAGGATAGGGGTGGGCCTTTCAACGTCTATGTCGCACCTGGTGCACCTAAGGCGTCTTGAAAACTTTAAAGTCGCCTTGCCCTCGACCTCGGCCCATGCCTCTCCCTGGCCCTCCCTGAAGGATAATTCGAGGGCTTCCGCGAGCCTCGTCCTCTCCCCTTCATCTATAACAAGGCGGTCCGAGATGACCTTGAGTTCCCCGGTCTTTAATTTGGGCCTTTCAGAGCTTATATCATAGGTCCTTCCGCGGACCTTTACCCTTATGAATCCTCTCTTCAAGAGCTCATCGAATACCCGGCTGGGTTCTTTCTTTTCGTCCTTTTTATCGGAAAGGCTTAAGGTAAAACCCACAAGCGCCCTGTTTTCGGGGTATTTCTTTATGAGTTCTTCGGCTGTCCTTGACGGGTCCGCGGCCTCGACCGGTCTTGAGCATCTCGGGCAGTGGCACCGGCCGACCCTTGCGAAAAGGATCCGGAGATAGTCGTTGAGCTCCGTTGCGGTACCCACGGTGGACCTGCTCGTACGGACGGGGTTTTTCTGTTCTATGGCGATCGCAGGCCGGATGTTCCTGATCGAGTCGAGCTCGGGCCTGTCCATCCTCTCGAGGAAGAGCCTCGTGTAGGTGGAAAGCGACTCTATGAACCTCCACCTGCCCTCTGCGAACAGCGTGTCGAAGGCCAGCGAAGATTTTCCCGAGCCGCTCGGGCCGCACACCGCGGTAATCCTGTTGTGGGGAAGCCTCAGGGTGAGGTTCTTAAGATTGTTCTGGCGGAGGCCCTCTACGATAAGCTCGTCTTTGTCCGCGGGAGCCGCGGGCTCAAACGGGAGTATCTCCGTCATCTTTTTCATATGGGCACCCTCTACAGGCTTTTTACAGTCCGGGTAAATAATAAATTATACATGATTATTTGCGGGATTGCCAGCGGTTAAAAGCGGGTAAAATCGGAAAGGTTTTCCAGTGACGGGAATTTTTAATTTTTTAATGGGAGAGGTTAAAGAATCTTTTCGAGTTCCTCTTCGAGCATCCTCTCATCGAAGGACCAGCGGAAGAGCCCCCTTATTATGCCTTCGCGGTCTATAAAGGCCGCCCCGGCCCCGAAGGGTATGCCGTAGAGTTTTGCCAGGCGGTCGTCAGTGTCGTAGCCGACAGGCCAGGGCATGGCATGTTCTTTGGCGTAGTTCAGTATGTTGGCCTCGGAATCCTGGAACCCGAGGCCGATGACCTGGAACCCTTCTTGAGAATACTTTTCGTACGCCCCCTTCACGAGGGGGATCTCATCCTTGCACCGCCATCACCAGCTCGCAAACCAGTAGAGCATAACCGGCCTGCCCTTGAGTTCGCCGAGGCTCAACTCCTGACCCGCGAAGCTCGTAAGGGAGAAATCATGTGCGGGCTTGCCCGTTTGCTCCCGGCCGCTATTGCAGGCCGAGAGTGCGAGAAGTGAGACGCAAACCAGCACGACCAAGATATTTCTCAACTCACGCCTCCTTTTTCATTATTGTCCAGGGAAAAGACTAAGAATAAAAAGTACCAGATAGTGGATTTTCTTGCAACTCTGAAATTGGATGGTCATTATAGCGGTAAGCGGGTGAACCTTTTAATTTTTTTAATTTAATGCACCGGTTCCGTGGTTACCGAAACGGGCTCTATCCCGAGCTCCCTCAGTAGCTCTGTCGTGTGTGGGCTCCCTGTCCTGAGCCACCTCTCGTAGAGCCTCAAGATATCCTTTGAAGAGGTGAGCCTGCTCCTCTCGCTCACCTCTGCGAGGACGTCCACGAGCTTTACGAACTTGTACGAGAGTTCCCCGAAAATGGGGGATGTATTCTCTTCCGAGTTCTCCGCCAGGCGTCTGTATGCCGTTGAGCCCACCCCTATATAGTAGTCGATGTCAATGAGTTTTCGCGTAAAGCTGTCGGGGAAAAACCCTGATACAAAAAGAGACGAGTCTCCCAGTCTCCTTAAAATCACGGCCTGCTCGAAAAAACCCCCCCCTTCAAGGGATTTAAGAAACGTCAAGGCCATGGGTTCTTCAATTGAGTTGGAGAGCTTTTCACAATCGACGAACTCCGAAAGGAGGTTCGAAAGGTAAAACTCGGCCTCCCTGCTCGCCCTTACCCCCTGGCGGGCGATGGCCTTTGAAACCATCTCCTTGAAGTGCTCTATGGGTCTTATCTCCATCAACATGACTGGTCCCTTTCGCGCAAAAGGTTGCAATTGTTACATTTTTTATTCTACACCATTCCTTCTCCATTTTCAACATATTCATAAAAGTTAGCACTCTCTCGTTAAGAGTGCTAAAAATTTCTTGACAAACGGAAGATGTATACCTATATTACTTACTCATTCATGGTGTTTTTTTAAATTTCATGCCGGCACGGGCATGAGCCTTTTTAACCGGCTCGCGGTTTTTAAGCTGGCGTAAACCTTCAAATTAAAAATAAAAATTACAAAGGAGGGTGTTTTAATGAAAATCAGGCCGCTTCATGATCGAATACTGTTAAAGAGGGTCGAGGAGGAGGAGAAGACAAAGGGGGGCATCATCATCCCGGACGCTGCAAAGGAGACCCCTGCCGAGGGCGTGATCGTAGCCGTGGGTCCCGGGAAAAAGGACGACCAGGGTAAAGTAATACCCATGGGCGTCAAGGTGGGCGATCACGTCATATTCAGAAAATACGCCGGCGACGATATAAAGCTGGAGGGAGAGGAGCGCATTATATTGAGTGAAGATGACATAATCGGGATCATCGAGGACTGATCCGAATAAAAGGGGAAAAAGAGGTATAACAATATAGTCAAGGAGGTAATTCAAGATGGCTGCAAAAGAGATATATTTTAGTGATAGCGCCAGGAGCGCTATACTCAGGGGCGTAAACACCCTGGCCGACGCGGTAAGGGTCACCCTGGGGCCAAGGGGCAGAAATGTCGTTCTTGAGAAGTCCTTCGGAGGACCTATGATTACCAAGGACGGCGTTACGGTGGCCAAGGAGATAGAGATCGAGAACAAGTTCGAGAACATGGGTGCCCAGATGCTAAAGGAGGTGGCCAGCAGGACCTCTGACGTGGCCGGCGACGGAACGACCACGGCCACGGTGCTCGCGCAGGCGATTTTCAGGGAAGGCTCGAAGCTCGTTGCCGCGGGGCACAACCCCATGGAACTTAAAAGGGGCATAGACCAGGCAGTGGCCACGGCCGTGGAGGAACTCACCAAGATTTCCAGGCCGGTAAAGGAAAAAAAGGAGATAGCACAGGTGGGCACGATCTCCGCCAACGGTGATGCAACGATAGGCAAGATAATCGCCGAGGCCATGGAGAAGGTGGGCAAGGAAGGCGTCATAACAGTAGAGGAGGCCAAGGGGATGGAGACGGAGCTCGAAGTCGTAGAGGGCATGCAGTTCGACAGGGGCTACCTCTCTCCTTACTTCGTAACCGACGCCGAGAGGATGGAGTGCGTTCTCGAGGACGTATTTATCCTCATACACGAAAAGAAGATCTCCAGCATGAGGGAGCTTCTGCCCGTGCTCGAAAAAATTGCCAAGATGGGTAAACCCTTCATCATCATAGCCGAGGATATAGAGGGCGAGGCCCTTGCCACCCTGGTTGTCAACAAATTAAGGGGCACGCTCCATGCCTGTGCGGTCAAGGCCCCGGGCTTCGGCGATAGGAGAAAGGCCATGCTCGAGGACCTCGCCGTCCTTACCGGCGGAAAGCTCATAGCCGAGGAGCTGGGCTTGAAGCTCGAGGGCGTCGAGGCGACTGACCTCGGCAGGGCAAAGAGGGTAGTAATCGACAAGGAGAACACTACCATCATAGACGGTGCGGGCTCGAAGGAAGATATAGAGGCCAGGGTAAAGCAGATAAGGGGCATGATCGAGGAGACCACCTCGGACTACGACAAGGAAAAGCTCCAGGAGAGGCTCGCAAAGCTCGTAGGCGGAGTGGCCGTAATAAACGTCGGCGCTGCAACCGAGACCGAGATGAAGGAGAAGAAGGCACGGGTAGAGGACGCCTTCCACGCGACAAGGGCCGCTGTTGAGGAAGGGATAGTTCCCGGTGGCGGGGTGACCTACTTGAGGGTATTAGATGTCCTGGACAAGATGAAGCTCGAAGGAGACGAGCAGTTCGGAGTGAATATCGTAAAGAGGTCGCTCGAGGAGCCCATCCGCCAGATAGTTGCCAACGCGGGTGTTGAGGCTTCCATCGTAGTGGAGAAGGTAAAGAATGAGAAGGGAGCCTTCGGTTTCAATGCCGCAACGGAAAAATACGAGGACCTTGTCCAGGCCGGAGTAATCGACCCGGCGAAGGTCGCGAGGATTGCCCTACAGAACGCTTCATCCATCGCGGGGCTCATGCTCACCACAGAGGCGATGGTCGCAGAGAAGCCCAGGGAGGAAAAACCCATGCCCCCGATGCCCCCGGGGATGGGCGGCATGGAAGGGATGATGTAGGCTTTTCTATCGTACGCGAGTTTAGAAGGGGCGGTCCGCACGGGTAC